>CAYSLG010000066.1:0-257 GCA_964431935.1 uncultured Gammaproteobacteria bacterium | reverse complement strand
GGAAAATGAGAAAAAAGTAGAGACAATGGGAGAGCGAGCGATAAGATTGTAAGTAGTTAGTATTAAGTATTGAGTAAAAAAAAAAAAAAGTATTTCTTTTTTTGTTCTAAATACTTAATACTTGATACTTAATACTTTTTTGAATAAACATAAGAATTGTAAAAAACATGAATAAGGAACTAACAAAAAATATAGAAAATGTGATAATTATAGGCGGTGGACCTGCCGGGCTTGCTGCGGCGATTTACAACGCGCGC
>CAYSLG010000065.1:0-4398 GCA_964431935.1 uncultured Gammaproteobacteria bacterium | reverse complement strand
ACCCAACCCGGCACCCAACCTCCTGCAACAACCGTCTCCTGCCCCCATAAGGCAGAGGGAGATGCAAATTGTGATAATAAAATTGATGCTGATGATATTCTTATCTGGATTCTTCAATTAAACAAACGAGAAATTCCCAAACCAGGACGCGATGCTCGTTTTGACGATAAACCAGAGGTTACCATAAGTCATTTTAATTTCATAAGAAGAAATTTTTTGAAAGGAACCCTGGGAAAACCGTGGTGAAGGAGTTGCATTTTTATTTATTATATATGATGATTAAAGAAAGCATATGAAACATACCCACAAAAAATTTATCAAAAATCTTTTAGTTTATAGTTTTTTTATTGCCTTTTCCATAACGCTATTTAGTGGCATTCTTAATACATATCTTGTAAAATCCAAGGCAGGTCAGGATAGCGTTACTCTCTCTTTTGCTTCAAGCTCAGAGCAGCTGACTGCCAATCAACAAAAAACAGTTACGACTATCATTAACAGCAGTGAAGCAGCAAAAAAAATCGGAGTGGGGAAGCTGGTATTTATTGCAGAAGGCGATGTCAAATTTATTAATCAAAAACCAACAATGTCAGCAACGAACAATTCAGGATTTTCATATGTGATATCAGAAACGATAACAGATCAAAGGCTTGAGAGTATTTTTTATAATACAGAACAAAACGATCAGCTTTTCCCGTCTTCAATCAATTTTTCTTTTACCGTACAAAAAACAGGAAACGGACAAGGGACTATTAAATTTGAACCAACCGGTTCCGAGGTTGTAAGTCCCAATGATATAAATTTTACAATTACCGCTCCGCAAAATTTGATTTTTGCCAATTCTTCTGGCCAACAACAGACTTCTTCACCGCAAGGAACAGTTCCGATCAATCTGCGTTTTGATTCTCCCAATTATGCATGGTCGGCGGGAGTTTCCTACCCTGTATCATTTGTCATTTCCGGAGCTCCGCAAGGAAAAAAGATACTGATTTTTAATTTAAAGGTTTCATACAATCCTGCATTATTAGAGGTAGATACACCGATTGAAGATATAATTGATTCGACAACAGGGAACAGTATTAAGGCTAATTTTGATACGTCTCTTCCGGGTGCTGTAGCCGTAAATACAGCTACAGGTGAATTAAGCGTGCTCGGATATACCTCAAATATTTCTACAGCTCCTTCCCAAATGATGATAAAAGTAAAATTTAAAGCAAAACAAAGCGGGCAAGGAGAATTTAGATTTATAAATACGGAAATAAAAGGAGAAGATGGCAATTATCAAGTTAATTCATCAGGTGCAACCTATACAATTACAGGAGCCGCTCAGATTCCTCAAGCGCCTCCTCCACAAACAACAAGCCAAGTTCTCACATGTAATCCAGGATTAACCTATAGGTCGGGAACACAGTATTTTAGAGATCCGCAATCAGGAGTCTGTAATATGACGGTTAACGCTTGCGTGTTAGATACATGGCAGGCTTGTTCGCCAAGTCAACCGCAAACTCCACCGGTTCCCCAAGCCTCACCATGCCCTATAGGTTCAACATATATCCAGAACCCCGGGTATTATTATAAACAGGTAACAGGGCAATGTTTACAATTTTCCACCCCTCAATGTCTTTCAAGCGAATGGGTAGCGGTTCTAACATGCCAAAATATCCAGCAGCCTCCTCCTTCTTTCGGTGCCGCCTCAGCAAACGTGATATTGAATATCAAACTTAAATTTCAAGGTATTACAATAGGAGGAAAACCTGCCATGGATGTGAAAGTCAATTTGGCGGGAATAGGATTCACCGCTCCAGTTCCAAGCACGGTTACTTTTACCCAAGACGGCCAACAGCCTTCTATTTGGAATGGGAGAGTAACGACAATAACTCCGGTTGGAGTAAATTATCCGTATAGAGTATTTATCAAAGGACCAAAACATGTTCAGAAAAAAATCTGCGAGATGCAGCCTTCTGCGGAGACTCTTGGGACAGAGGGAACATACAGTTGCGGTGACGGAAAAATACTATTGAATCAAGGAGAGAATACCCTTGATTTTTCAGGCATATATCAAATAGCGGGTGATTTGCCGCCGCAGGACAGAGTAGTAAACGCAAGAGATCTGACGGTAATCCGGAATAATTTGAACTCATCTGACCAGTCATGCGATGTAAATTTTGACGGTCAATGCAACGCGCAGGATCAATCACTTGTGATATTTGGTCTAAGCTCTAAGCCTGATGAAAAAATAAACTAAGGGAACATTACCAGTTTTTATATACTATGGAAGATCAAAAACAGCATCTGCCTTTATTCAAATATTCTTTTATTCTTATATTTTTGCTTGTCTTATTTAGCGTGATTTATGTTGTTAAGCAAAAAAACTCTCTTGAACAAAGAAAAAATGCAGCAAGTACAAAAACCGCGATAGACTCTGTCAAAAAAGCAACAATGACACTATCGCTTTTATATAATAACGAACAAAGATTTCAGAAAGATAAAGAAATAGATACGTATGTGATACTTGATTCCGCAGGAAAAGAAGTAGTCGGGTTTGATGCGCTCATACAATATGATAAAGCCGCCTTTGATTTTGTTGATGCGGTTTCTCTCATGCCGGATTATAAAATAAAAAATTTGGTGCGCGACACCCACATTGCAATAACGGGTATCCTTGCTCCCCAGAGCGATATAAAAACAGTATTAAACGACGTTGCACTTCTTAAAGTAAGTTTTATCCCTAAAAAAGCAGGAATTTACGATTTTTCCATTGTTGCGAATGCAGGGCAGGAAACAACCGATATTGTTGATTCAAAGTCTCGCGTTGAATATCCGCGCGTGAATACGATCACAGTTGAAATTTATTGATGATTTTAGAATAATGTTACATAATGAAAAAATATCTATACATACTGCTTTTTTTAATCACTTTCTTTATTTTTCCTTTGCTGAGCAATGTTGTAGAGGCTGCTGCATTGAAGTTTGATAAAAATACTTTTACAGGAAGCGTAAACGATACGTTCCAAGCGCAAATTATTGTGGAAGCGGGGACAGACAATATTACAGGCGTTGACGCTTATATTCTTTACGATCCCAGTTTATTTGACATTGCAGACAAACAGAATCAAAACACGTTTTTTACCAAGGGAACATTTTTTCCGGGGACAAGCGTGAGTGTTCTGAATGGAAAAGTATATATTGCGGGTTATGTTGAAGATCCGGGAGATTCCAAAACAGGAACAGGAGTTATCGGGACATTGACATTCAAAATGCTCAAAAACGGATCAGGGACACTAACGTATGATTGTCGGGAAAACGCTTCCGGAACATCCAAGATATATAAAAACGATGTGAATGCAACGGATATTATTCAATGTGCTTCTAACGGGAAAGCCAATATTACTGTGGGAAACGGGGCCGGAACCTCCCAACAGCAAACTGCCCCGACCCCAATTCCTACAACTTCAACGGGAACAAGCTCGGTGGTGCCAACCGCAACGCCAACTCCGTCTCCAACAGCAGCGCCTGCAGCTAAAGTGGCAGCGACAGCTCCAACCGCAACGCCTATGCCGTCTCCAACACCAAAGCCGCCGACACAACTGCCGCAAGCAGGGGTTTTTGACAATGTGGTGAAATATTCTGTTCCCGGAGCGGTGTTGCTGTTTTTGGGAGGAGTGGTAAGATTGTTGTTATAAGTTGGAGGGAGTGAAATTATGAATAATCAAAGTCAGCCCGCCATGAAAGCTCTTTCTATTGGTATAGGAGTAGTTATTAGTGTTTTGCTTATCATTATGGGTTTTCGGATTGTGCAAAACCTGCTTACCAGAGCAGAAGATATTGCGCCTCGTGACGTGGTAACAGCAGAAATCACGCAGAATTCGGCAAAAATAGCATGGTCAACCGGCGAAGAAACCCAAGGAGTGGTGAAATACGGCACGTCGCCGACAGCTCTCAATTTCTTTGCTCCTGAAACGCAAAAAACAAAAACTCATTCGGTAGATTTGACGTTGTTATCCCCAAACACTACGTATTATTTCCAGATCCGCATAGGTGAAAAAGATTATGATAATGGCGGTGTGCCGTGGACTCTTGCGACAAAAAATATAGAAAGACCGCAGGTTGTACCGACTGTTCCTCCTCTACCAACTCAAGTACAGGTTGTTCCTGACGCAAATGCAGCTTCATGCGATGAAACCGACTGTGAAAAAATCAAAGAAAAACTTGGGCAAGGCTGCAGTGCGCGGGACTATGTATTATGTTTGAATAAGGGGCAATGACGCTTACAATACTCCCATTCCGCTGACTGACATTATTAGGTATAAAATAAAGTCAGCGGCCGGCCGGATAACGCCATCAATCATGGTGGTTCTTCCAAACGGCAAAATCATAAGAAGCAAAAACAGTATCCCATAC
>CAYSLG010000064.1:0-4519 GCA_964431935.1 uncultured Gammaproteobacteria bacterium | reverse complement strand
ACTACCTTATCCCCTTTTTTCTATCCTGTCGGGTGGGTGCGGGGTGCTGTATAATGTTGTATACATGAATAGGTATATCAAGCCATTTCTTCCGGCTTTTTTCGCCGGGCTTTTTATCGGAGTTGTTGCAACCGCAATCTCCTTCTTTTTTTTCGTTTCCCGCAGTCAGGCGGGTAAAAAGCAGGAATCTATAGCCAAACCAGACGGTTTGAAACAGCAGCTTCTTGAATCGTATGAGCAATACAAAACATTTCAAAAATCTGAGATATTTGAATCAAAAGAAACGGCAACGCAGGAGGCGCGTATAAAAATTCCCGTCATCATGTATCACTATATAGAATATGTCAAAGACCAGGGTGATACCATACGAAAAGGATTAAACATACCGCCCCATATATTTGAGGGGCATCTTAGGTCATTACAGAAGCATAATTATCAGACATATTTTGTACGGGATATTCCGGATATCCTGGACGGGGAAATAGCATATTCAACAGGCAGTGCAATCCTGACATTTGACGACGGGTACGAGGATTTTTATACCGATGCGTTTCCGTTGTTGAAGAAGTACAATATCAAGTCAACGATTTACGTCGTAAATAATTTTGTCGGCAGAAAAGGATTTATGAATGCTGATCAACTGCGGATTTTGTCCCAGAGCGGTTTGGTTGAAGTCGGCGCGCATACGCTGGATCATATATACTTAAAAAATATGGCAACCCAATCTTCAAGGCTTCAGGTATTTGAAAGCAAAAAGAAACTGGAGGAGCTGTTGGGGATAGATATAAAAACATTTGCGTATCCGTACGGGGCTTTTGATGCAAATGCCTTGACATTTGCAAAAGAAGCAAGTTTTTCCGCTGCGGTGTCGGTTATTCCCGGCACTATGCAATCGCAGGACAATCTTTTTTATCTTTCCCGCGTGCGCGCCGGGTCGTTTACTATAAGCAACATGGTTGAGGTATTGGAGGGAATGAGTAAGTAGTCAGTAGGTATATTTACGTTTCTTTTTTTCTCCCTTTTTCTCAATGGCAAGTTGTATAAGCCTGTCAAGAAGCTTGGAATACTCTATTCCCGATGCTTCCCAGAGCTTGGGGTACATGCTGATTTTGGTGAATCCGGGCAGGGTGTTTATTTCATTGACAACAACCTCTCCCCTCTCGGTCAGGAAAAAATCAACCCGCGCCAGACCGCAGCATTCCAATGTTTTGAATGTTTTTACGGCAAGATCCTGAATTTTTTTTATCTGCTGTTTTGTCAATTCTGCGGGGATCTTGAGGACGGCGCCGTTTTCGTCAATATACTTTGCTTCGTAGGAATAAAATTCGTGCTGCGGTATGATTTCTCCGGGAACTGACGCGATAGGATTGTCATTTCCCAGTACCGAACACTCAATTTCCCTTCCCGCAACATATCCTTCAATGAGAATTTTCGTATCGTATTGGAACGCATTGTCAATTGCCCTGCGCAGTTCTTTTTCAGAATGTACTTTTGCAACACCAACAGACGAACCGAGATTTGCCGGTTTGACAAAGAGAGGAAATCCCGGTATTTTCGGGATAGATTCTCCTTTTCTGACAACGTAACATGGAGCGGTTTTCATTCCCGCTTCCCGGAGCAGGCGTTTCATGACGTCCTTATCCATGCCGACTGCAGATCCCAGTACTCCCGCGCCAACATATGCGGCGTCAAGAAGTTCCAGAAACCCCTGCAACGAGCCGTCTTCGCCGTACGTGCCGTGGATAATGGGAAAAAATACGTCTATTGCCGTTATTTCTTTTCCGGAGTCAACGGAAATAAGCTGCGCCTGATCTTTTGCGGTTATTGCGGTAATTTCGGAAACATCGCTTTTATTTAACGCGATTAATTTGGGATTATGGGAATTGAGAAGATAGTTTGACTGGTTTTCAAGAAGCCATCTGCCGGATTTGTCAATGCCGATGAGCGTTACGTCGTATTTGTTTTTATCAAGCGCCTCATAAATGGATTTTGCCGATTGAAGGGATACTTCGTGTTCTCCGCTTTTTCCGCCGAACAGCAGCCCGACTCTGATTTTTTTCATTGCAGACTCTGCAGTAATTTTTTGAATTCGTCAAGCGATCGCACGACTACTTTTTCTTCGTTCAGAAAAAACGTCGGCGTGGAATTTACTCCTGCCTGCTGGCCTGACAAATAATCCGCATCAACTTTGTTTTTTACTTCCTTTGAGTCAAAATCAGTTTTAAATGTATCTATATTAAGCTGCAGTTCCTGCGCCAGGCCGGCAAAATATTCTTTGGGATTTGCGTTATTTGACCATTGTTCCTGTGTGTCAAAAAGCCTGCCTTCCATTTCAAAAAATTTATTTTGTTTTCCTGCTGCTTCTGCGGCATATGCTGCGGCATATGCATTTTTATGCGCTTGAAACAGAGGAAAATGGCGGTAGACAAACGTGACATTTTTTGTAATATCCACTTCCCCGCTCTGCGTTGCCTCCAGTTGTTCCTTGATAAAAAAATAAAAATTCTTGCATGCCGGGCATTGCAGATCGCTGTATTCAACAAGAACATTTTTTTTATCAGGAGACCATTTGATATGGTCTGCGGGAAGAACGGTTTTTAATTCCGCAATAACAGAGTTTTGTTGAGACGGCGAATTTACCAATATATATGCAAGAAATATAAAGCCGAAGATGAGAATAAGAGAGATCGCGGTTATAAAGACCTTATTGTTCATGGGTATGATAATTGTATCAAACCGCAAACGTCAAGGCAACGCCGGATTTATTGGCTCTTCCGGTGCGTCCGATTCTGTGGATATAGTCTTCGTACGTCATGGGAATATCAAAGTTGATGACGTGGGAAATGTTGGCAACGTCCAGTCCTCTTGCCGCAACGTCTGTTGCAATAAGTATGCGCACAACATCTTCTTTGAACATGCGTATTGCCTGGAGGCGCTTGTGCTGGGGTTTGTCTCCGTGGATTGCCGTTACCTTGAATCCCTTTGAGAATAGATCCTGGGAAATACGGTCAACCCCGTACTTTGTCCGTCCGAATACAAGCACTTTCCTGAATTCTTCTTTTTCAAGAAGACCGGTAAGCACGTCTATTTTTGACTGGCCCGGCCCAACGTTTACGACATCCTGTTTTATGTGTTCTACGGTTTCCTGTTTTTTTACCGAGATAGTAACGGGATTTTTTACAAATGATTGGATGACGGTATTTATTTGGGAAGACATGGTTGCGGAAAAAAACAAAGACTGCCGTTTTTCCGGAAGAAAAGAAGTGATGCGTTTGATGTCGTGGATAAATCCCATATCAAGCATCTGGTCTACTTCGTCAAGCACGAACATGGAGAATGAGTCAAGCTTGAGGATTTTGCGTTCAATAAAGTCTTTGAGCCGCCCCGGTGTGCCAACAACAATATGAGGGTTGCGGCGCAGTTCTCGGATCTGCGCGGACATAGACGATTTTCCTATGCAGAACGAACCGTATACCGGCATGCCTGATGCAAATTTTCTCAGTTCGTCAAGTATCTGCAATGCTAATTCGCGTGTGGGGGTGATTATCAAGGCCCGGTATGTGCGGTCCTTAAGAATCTTTTCAATAAGCGGTATTAAAAATGCCGCAGTCTTACCTGTTCCCGTATTGGCAATACCAATCACATCTTTTCCATCGCGTATAGCCGGAATACCTTTTGCCTGAATAGGCGTAAGGGTAGTGTATCCGTGGCGTAAAATCGCCTGTTGTAATCCTTGCGGTAAGTCAAGAGAGTCAAATCGTACTTCCGGTGCCGGTGCTTCTTCTGTAAGATGAGTTTTCACCGATGCCCTGGAAATGTATTCATGGATAGAAGATGCGGGTCTTCGGGGATTCCGGTTTGAAAACCGGTTGTATCTCGTCTGACCGAATCTCGGTCTACCAAATGATCTGCCTTGTCTGTGATTTGTATACATACGACAATAGGGAACAAATAATAATGAAGATATAAGAGCTCAAAAGCTCTTCAAAAATTTTTAGATTAAGAAGAACTTAACAAGTAGTTGTTACTACAAAATAAGCAGAACTTACTATCTTTAGAAGATAGTATATCAGCAAGAGGCAGGTATTGCAAGCGCAGTTTTTCTCCTGTTAGAAAACCAATACCTTATCTGACTCCTCTATCATCTTTAGTAACTCTGTCATTGAGGAGACAGGGCATGCGCTGTTTTCCTGTTTGCCGCGGATTTTGAGGCAGGTTCCGCATGCATATAATTCCCCTTTCAATTCTTTGAATTTTGTTACTTTTGCAAAAATATCAAAATCGGGAGTATCGGGAATTGCGTCAAGCTCCGATCCTTCATTCATCAGGAATATCTTGACCGTGTGATTTGCCTGACGCGCCGTGATTCCCAGACGAAACGTATTCCATACATGTTCGGGATTATTTGACTGTAATATGATTCCAAGTTTCATACTAAATTATAGTATATCCTTTTTCTTTTCTTCAAACTCTTTTTTATCAATCTCTCCTTTTGCATATCGTTCTTTCAAAATCTCAA
>CAYSLG010000063.1:0-4549 GCA_964431935.1 uncultured Gammaproteobacteria bacterium | reverse complement strand
GATGATGATTCTGTTCACAGTGCATCAGTCCCGTCAGGCGCATCAACCGGCACTCATGAGGCAGTTGAACTGCGCGACAATGACCCCAAGCGCTATCTCGGACAAGGAGTATTGAATGCTGTAGACAATGTAAACAACATTATTTCGCAAAACATAAAAGGACTGTCCGTCCAAGATCCCCAAAAAATAGACGATATTATGCTTGAGCTTGACGGAACGGAACATAAATCCAAGCTCGGAGCAAATGCGATTCTTTCCGTATCGCTTGCCGTCATGCGCGCTGCCGCCCACACAAATAACCAGCCTCTCTGGAAATACATAAACGAATATTATTTTCCTACTACAAAACCTTCCTTCCCCCGCCTCATGGTAAATGTTGTCAACGGCGGAAAACATGCACAGTGGAATTTTGACATCCAGGAATTCATGATCGTGCCGACAACCAATATTCCTTCCGACTCGGTGCGCATCGCATCGGAAATTTTCCACCAGCTGGGAAAACATCTCAAAAAACAGAGCCTCTCCACACTTGTCGGCGACGAAGGCGGATATTCTCCCCTGCTTTCCTCAAACGAAGAAGTCATTGACTATATTATAAAAGCCGGGAAAGAATTGGGCTATGCAAATGGAGGCGATTTCAATTGTTCTCTTGACGTTGCCTCGTCGGAATTTTTTGAAGAAAACACATACGTTCTGAAAAAAACACAACAACGTCTGACCGGAGAAGAACTCATACGATATTATGAACAATTGTATACAACATACCGCATTCTTTCATTTGAAGATCCGTTTGCCGAAGATGACTGGAGCCATTACACTCTTTTTACAAAAAAACTCGGAGCCAAAACAACCATTATCGGCGACGACGTATTCGTCACCAATCCGGCACGCATTCAAAAAGGTATTGATGAAAAATCGGCAAACGCGGTGCTTATCAAGCTCAATCAGATCGGAACCGTAAAAGAAACTGTTGAAGCAATACACATGACCAAACAGGCAGGCTGGAAAACCGTGATCTCCCACCGGTCGGGAGAAACCGAAGATCCGTTTATTGCAGACCTTACATATGCTTCTTCCGCGGATTTCATCAAGACCGGCTCCATGTCGCGATCGGAACGGCTAGCAAAGTATAATAGACTGTTGGAGATTGAGAAAAAATTGTAGGGACAGAATCTATCATTTGTATAACTATGCACTATGCGCAAACTTGCCCTTATCATATTAGACGGCTGGGGAATCGGAGAAGACAAGCCCAATAACGCCATTTATGTTGCAAACACTCCTTTTTTTGACTTCCTCTGGAAAACATATCCCAAAACACAACTCCAGGCAAGCGGAGAATTTGTCGGCCTGCCCCACGGACAGATCGGAGGAAGCGAAGTCGGACATCTGACAATCGGCGCCGGCAGAGTCATTTTTCAGGAATTACCCCGCATATCGCGCCACATGGAACACGAAAGCATTATGTCGGTTGAAAATTTTGCAGAGCTTATCAATGCGGCAAAAAAAAATCATCTCCATCTCATCGGCCTTGCCTCTCCCGGAGGAGTCCACAGCCACGAACAGCATCTTTTTAAGCTTTTAGAAATGCTCAAAAAATACTCCTGCAAAAGCCCGATTATTCATTTCCTCAGCGACGGAAGAGACCTCTCCCCTACTCTGGGAATAAAAAGCGCACAGCGCCTTATCAATAAACTGCATGAACTGCAATTCGGAACCGTTGCAACACTTGTCGGCAGATTTTTTGCCATGGACCGCGATAAAAATTATGACCGGACAAAAAAAGCAGTTGATCTTATTGTCCATGCAAAAGCAGAGCAGCCCGCATCATCCAAGTCCAATGCCTTTGACAACCTCGTTGAACAATTTCAGAAAAGCCATACAAACAATATTACGGATGAATTCATAGAACCCGTTGTCATTGACCCGCATTACAAAGGAATCAAAAAAGGAGAACCGCTGTTTTTTTTCAACTTCAGAAGAGACCGTATGAAACAGCTGGTAAGCGAAATTCACAAACAAATTCCCGACCATGAAATTTTTACCATGACCGAATATGATCCTTCCTATACGTTTTCCGTCATATTCGGAAAACAGGTAATTAAAAATACCATCAGCGAACTATTGAGCTCATGCCAATTAACCCAGCTTAAAGCAACCGAAACGGAAAAATTCCCCCATGTCACGTATTTTTTCAACGGCGGAAGAGAACAAGTTTTCAAAGGAGAATTGCGCCATGTAAGCGAAAGCAACAAAGTCAAACACGACGTCATGCCGGAGATGAAGGCAGAAATCGTTGTCCGCAATGTTTTGAAACAAGTCAAAGAATATCAGCCTAATTTTATCCTGGTTAATTTTGCAAATTCCGATATGGTCGGCCATACCGGCAATTTTCAGGCTGTTGTCAAAGCGATTGAGACGGTTGACCGCGAATTGAAAAAACTCTGCGACGAACTGGTAAAACATCATTATATTTGTATTATCACCGCAGACCACGGCAACGCGGATATTATGTACGATCTTGAAACCAAAGAAATCCATACAGCTCATACCTTGAATCCCGTACCGTTTATCGTATATGATCCGGCAAATAAAAAAAATCTTCATGTAAAACTTGACCAGAATCCGGAAAATGGCCTCAGCAAGATTGCGGGGACAATTCTGCAATTGATGGAATTAAAAACAGAGGGAAAAGATTTTGAGAGTCTCTTGACTTCTTCCTGAAAAAGTATTACTATACTAGACAACGTATGATACGGTATGAGTGTCTGCGTTGAAAATATATGCCTGACAAATTACAGCAGCATACTATTATCCCCCAAGGGGCAGTAAACAGGAATCTCCCCGCCCTTCAGCTTGCACAAACCGCAATTGAACTCAAAGAAGTCACCCCCGGCCCGCGGCAAACCGTTGTTGTCTACACCGGCAAATATACCGGAAGATCCCCGAAAGACAAATTCATTGTTGACGACTTGTTTTCCCACGACAAAATCAATTGGGGGAAAACCCACCAGTCCATTTCTCCCGGCATATTTGACAAACTCTACAAAAAAATGTCTTCATATCTTTCGTCTGTTGACAACATCTATATTTTTGACGGATTTGCAGGAGCGGACGAAGAATACAAAATCCATGTGAGAGTCGTATCCGAGTACGCATATCAGGCGCTTTTTAGCAGCCACCTGCTTCGCCAACCAACCCAACAGGAATTGCAAAGCCATTCACCCCAGCTGACTATTCTTTCTGCGCCCGGCTGCCTTGCCGATCCTTCCTCAGACAGCACCAATTCGGAAGCGTTTATCGTCATGGATCTTACAAAAAACATTGTTCTTATCGGCGGAACAAAATATTCCGGAGAAATCAAAAAATCCATTTTTTCATTCATGAATATCATGCTTCCCCAAAAAGGAGTATTCCCCATGCATTGCTCTGCCAACATGGGAGGCGACGGAAAAACCGCCTTATTTTTCGGGCTTTCCGGAACGGGAAAAACAACGCTGTCGGCAGATCCCAACCGCCAGCTTATCGGCGACGACGAACACGGCTGGTCAAAAAACGGCATATTCAACTTTGAAGGAGGATGTTATGCAAAATGCATAAAACTGCGCAAAGAAAACGAACCGCAGATCTGGAATGCCATAAGAGACGGAGCGCTTTTGGAAAACGTTGCACTGAAAGAAACCGGAGAATTTGACTTTGACAGCTCCTCATTTACCGAAAACACCCGTGTCGCCTATCCTTTGTCGTATATTGAAAATGCAGTGCTTGCGGGAGTCGGCGGACATCCAAGTCACATTATTTTTCTTACCGCAGACGCATCCGGCGTACTTCCGCCTGTTGCAAAACTTGATCATCATGCGGCAATGTATCATTTTATGTCGGGATATACATCAAAGCTCGCCGGAACAGAGCGGGGCATCACCGAGCCAAAAGCGACATTTTCTTCTTTTTTCGGCGATCCTTTTATGTCTTTGAAACCAATGATCTATACAAACTTGCTTGATCAATATACGACAACCTATAAAACAAACGTATACCTTGTCAATACCGGCTGGTCAGGCGGAGCATACGGAGTCGGACAACGCATAAGCATCAAAGACACGCGGTCAATTGTCACGGCAATTCTTGAAGGAAAGCTTGAAACTGTTTCCTACCGCCGCGATCCTGTTTTCAACCTGGAAATTCCCACATCAGTCCCCGGCGTTGACGCAAAAATCTTGAATCCGAGAGACCTCTGGCAGGACAAAGCGGCGTATGATGCAAAAGCCAAAGAACTTGCAACTCTCTTTGTTGAAAATTTCAAAAAATTCAAGGATATTCCGGTAGAAATTGTGAAAGCAGGACCGGTAATCAAATAATAAATCCGAATACCAAAATCCGAAATACGAAACAAATGTGAATGTTCAAAATTCAAATGTTCTGATTTTTTTCATTAGTATTTTGAATTTGTTTCGAATTTCGATATTCGAATTTCGAATTTATTAATTAAAACCATAAAACCATGCTTTCCAAAAAGGCCCAACGCATTAACCCTTCTCCGACGTTATCC
>CAYSLG010000062.1:0-4570 GCA_964431935.1 uncultured Gammaproteobacteria bacterium | reverse complement strand
ATCAAACTCCTACTTAATTCTTTACCTCTGTCATAATAAAGTTGGGGATTTTCTACAGCTGTCATATTGGTATGTAGTTACTTGCAATCTCCTCCCTTCTTCCACTGCACACTCGTCAAAAACGGAGCGTAGAGGTCATCTTTCCTGTCAATCTGCAAAGCATCAAGTTCATCCTGCCTCGGATTCCTGTCCTGAAATTGCACAAACGGAATATCCTGAACAACTGCAAGAGGCTGTTGTTCGTTTCCCTCTCCCATAACAACGACGGCAGAGCAGGCGAGTGCATCCATGATATTTGCTTTGGTGTATTGCAGTTTTCTCCCGAAAATATCAGGCGAGCCGACATAATCATGCAGAGCCAGAAACCCGCTGTGAGACAAGGCAAACCCCGACGTTCCCCAACGCAAAGGATAGGTCTTGCTGTCGGTTATCACCACGCCGGCATACTTCACGCCAAAGCGCCGTACCAGATATTCCCGTATATCGTTTGCTGTTTTTTGCGGATCCTTCGGCCACAGGATATAGTATTCATTTCCGTTGGACTCGTCTATACCAGCGCTTGCCGCAAGGATATTGTTTTTTATGGCAAACGAAATATTGTACCACCCCGAAGGAGGAAGAAAATAATCCGCTTCTTTTCTGACCAATTCCTCTTTTTGCACATCTGTAATCGGTACGATACTTCCTTCGCAGATCGCAACAATCTTGGAAGTCACCGCAAGGACGGATTTCTCGGCAAACGAGGAAACATACTTGTCAAGGACTGCAAAGATGCTCGTATCCGATTTGACAATCTTATGTGTTTTTATTGCGGTTATATGCATAGTGGTTTGTCATGCTGTTTCAATTGTAGTATTATACCGCATCTTGCGATTACCTATAAAGACGTTTTTATATACCGATACAGAATATCGGCGGAAACAGCATGTACTTTCTCATTCGGATGCTGATCGGTCGGATACACCCACCAATCCTGCTCCTTTTTATTTTTTAAGGAAGGAAGAAGATTAATATATGCCATTCCCGCCTTTTTTACTTCTTTTTCTACCAGAGAAGTAATATCGTCGAAAGGATACCGGTCAAGCCGGTAAAGGAGAGGATACATGACAACAATGCCGGGGATTTTTCAGAGAGAAACTCTCCCATCCGGGCAATTGCCTCTTTTGTTTTCGGCCAACCGTAGGTTGAATCGTTATATAAAGAACGGTAATACGCTTCAACCGTGTTATTCCGTTCGCTTATATCCGCAATCTGCCATACCAGATATCCTATCTTGGAAATGTTTGCAAAAGGAGGCGGATCGGGCAAAGATTCGGGAACAAATGCCTCTCTGTTTCTTCGCATCAGACCGTTTTCCGTCTGCAGGAAAAGATACGGCTCTGCGTCATTCAACGTATATCCGACAACAACAATATCCGGCTCAAGCCTACTGGCAACATCCCGCAGGATTACCCACTCCTGCCAGGTGTTATATCCTCCGACCCCAAGATTGATCATTTCATAGCCGGGCAGTTTATTCCCCAGCTGTTCTGCCAGCGTATCTTTATCATGCACTCCCTCACCGAATATGAAAGAATCTCCCAAGAAAACAATGCGTTTTATTCCCTGCTTTTTTTCAACGGCAAATTCCTTTCCCCGGAAGCCGTAGCTGTTTGTCGTATGGAAAACTATATTTCCCGCAGCAAAATATTTCCGCGGATTATCAGGATAGACAAAATCTATAGAGGTGCTTTTCTTATTGACATAGCCTATATCGGGATTGGCAACTTTCTCAAATTGCGCGGGGAATGAATGGGTTTTATACAGGCGGGGAATATTGAATATCCTCATGACAAGCTCTATAAGAAGAAACGAGACAATGCCTGTAATCAAAACAGGATGGATTTTTTTCATAGAAGCAATATTGTATTATAGAACAAATGAAGATACAGAAGGGAATTGTCATCATAAATACTATAAGATAAACCATGTATTACGACCTTCCCGAAGCCAAAAACAGCAAAATCCATACTATATTTGGATTGTCATGACAGTCCAAATAAAACATACCATCTGATTGGCAGATGTACTGTCCAATTGCCAATCTTTCAACACAAATACTATAAGACCTTTGCAAAAGCCCAAAGCTCCGTATCCGTTATAATTATTTCAGCAGAAATAACATCCCGGAAAGCACGAACAAATAGTTAACAAGCTACCATCTCGTTAGCTCATGGCTCACAGATAACAGCTAAAAGCTGTCATTGCGTAGACCTTGATGCCTGAAGTTCCTGGGAGAGAGAATACTGTGTTCCTTTTTTCTTGGAAAGAGACGCGAAAAGAGATCCCCGTTTTTTCCGTTTTGTCTGCATTGCCTCAAGCCAGGTGCGCGATTCATTTACTTTTGCCCGCACAGCCCGCAGAATATTCAAGACAAATTCAAGAAACCGCACATGGTAAATACCTGTTTTTTCCGGCATTGACTCAAGAGACAATTTTTCAATATCTTTAACTTCATGCAGAAGAGATTTGTCTGCATTTTTGATCATGCGGATTTCCTGACGGATCTGTTCAAGAAGTTGTTTTATTTCATTCTGGACGAGTTCTTTTTCATACCGGTCTTTGAAATTAAAGACATTCCCTTCTTGTTTGCTCTTGGATTTTTCTTCTTTTTGTTCTTTATGAGTATTGTGAGTCTTTTTTTCTTCCTCTTCCCAGGAGTTGTAATTGCCAAGAAGTTGATCAAGCATTCCTGCGCCGATGTCGCCGAATTGCGATGCGGTTTTTTTCACCATACTGCTTCCCAGATCCTGAAGTGTTTCCAGAGTATTTTTCTTTTGTGCGGCTTTTTGCTGCTTTTGGGCTTTCATAGTCGTTTTATTGTGCATGCGCACAGTATACTATAGACCCATAATATAATCAAGTGTTTTCTGTTTTCTTAAAATTGACGCATAAAAATACGCGTTCTGTTGTGCGGCCTGCTTGTCTTTCTCATTTTCTATATTTGCAAACAGTTTGTCAAGATCTTCTTTTTCTACCTTAATTCCCTCTGCATCCGCAATTTCGTTGAGGAGAAATTCCATCTTATATGTATCGCTCAATTCTGTTTTGAATTGTTCTCTCAATTGCTCCTGCGTAAGGTTTTTTGACTTAAGATACGCATCCATAGTAAGACCGGCTTTTTGTACATCATCAACCAAGCGCGATAAACGGCTGTTTAATTCCTCCTCAATAACAAGGTCTGAAAGTTCAATTGATGTTTCTTTCAAAAGAGCAGATAAAACCGCATTCATTGTCTGCTCATTTTTTACTTGTTGTTCCGGTTCTTTTTTATCTTTTCCCGGAACCCAGATATCGGCGCTTTTGGTATCTGCTTTTGCTTTTTTGACTATGTCTTTATAATTTCCAAGTTTTATATCCGGCTTTTGCGCCAGGCTTATTTTTATCGTCCAATCTTCGCCGTCTTTTGCGGAAGCAAGCTCCAGGCGGGGAGTCATAATCGGTTTGAACTGTTCTTTTTTCATGATGTCTTCGTAGACTGTTGGAAGGTAGTCATTCATCATGGCGCGGTATATGGTTTCTTTGAGAAGGTGTTTTTCTGCAATCGCTCTGGGCGCTTTGCCTTTGCGGAATCCCTCAACCGTCAGGTCTTTTTGGAGTTTTTCAAATGACTTTTCGTATTGGGAAGCAATATCCGCTTTAGGAATGGTGACGGTTATTTCTATCGTGTTTTTTGGAAGTTTTTTGATCTCGTGTGTAACCATACAGGTTACAATTGTACACGATTCGTATTTAAAAACAACTGAATTTTCTTTTCTTCCGCCTTGAATTTTTTCATAAAAAACTGCACTTTGGGAGCCCATGTATAGGTTGTCGCATAAATCGGACCTATTTTTTCCACCGTGTCTGCGCCCTTGTTGATATAGTTGTTGCGGAGTCCTTTTGCAACGGTATTAATACCGTCATCCCATGAATCAAAGTAAATATAGCCGGCACCCCATCCGAATGGATTGTAGGTGCCCGGAACCATAAATTTTGCAAAAAACGACTCAACTCCGGTGATGGAGGGAAGCAAATAACAGTCAAGATCGTATGTGGCGCACGCGCTCACAAATGAATCTATTTCGGAAACAAGACGGGAATTATATTGTTCAAGTACGCGTTTGATAGCAAGGCGCGAAACATACTGGTCGGCATTTATATTACTATAGGCTATAGCGGCAGACGTGCCGGCTATTTTTTCAGCCTTGACAGAAGGAGCAAGAATTAAAAGGATTATTACAAAAACAAAAACCTTCAGTTTTTTTCCCATAAAAAAATCCTAAAGCTCTTCTTCTAAAGAAGCAGAACCTTAGGATCTAAAAAGCATTATAACAATATACTATAAGTTTGTCAAGGGGAAAATATATAAGGCTGAATGAGGCTAAAATATGATACGATTGAGGTATGAAGACATCTACAACCTGCTCCGTCATTCATAAAACCAAGCAGAAAGTATGTCGGCAATATCTATCAGACGCGGAAAAAGTTCCCGCAAGCGTTCCGCGAATTGTGCCGACAAACAGATCAACCGGGCTTTTAATCGTTGCCC
>CAYSLG010000061.1:364-4696 GCA_964431935.1 uncultured Gammaproteobacteria bacterium | reverse complement strand
CAGTATAGCTGTTCACAGTCAGAATGCGTTTGATATTTTTTAATATCAATAATTAATTGATTCCCGATTTCTTTTTCTTTTACTATGAGTGCATCGTAAATTTTCGGCGTTTGGTCTTCAGGAAATTGCACATCAACAACCACTCCCCGCACCGATATAACTATTCCTTCCATAAAGATAAAGATAAATTGTAATAAATTTTTTCAAACGCGTTAACCCTTTAACTCTTTAACCCGTTAACTTGCTCCCACCGATTCTTTTGCCGTGATCATATCTAACAGCTCATATGTTATTTTTTCCTGGCGCAGCTTATTGCGCAAAAGGGTAAATTCTTCCATCAGGTCTGTTGCGTTATCGGTCGCGTTTTTCATTGCCATCATGCGGGCAGAATGTTCTCCTGCTTCATTGCTCAAAATC
Organism: uncultured Gammaproteobacteria bacterium; assembly: GCA_964431935.1. GTDB lineage: Bacteria > Patescibacteriota > Microgenomatia > UBA1406 > GWC2-37-13 > CAYSLG01. The sequence continues at coordinate 4,279 of CAYSLG010000061.1, read as the reverse complement.
GCGCCTCTCACTTTTTCCTCAACAAATGTCCGTAATACATCCTCAAGTATCAATTCTACCGACGGCTCCATAGTATATTCTTCTTTTATTTCTATTCCTCCCAATTTTGTTGTATACGTAACCGGTAAAATCGTTTCCATAGTCGGCTCATATTTCATGGCTGAAATAAATTTGTTGTAGACAATGTGCACCTTGTTGTACGTTCCGGAAAGAAACTTTTCTACCGCAAAGGAAAATATCGCAGATACACCTGAAGCAGGTTTATTGCTTGAAAAATCAGCAAGAATGGTACCTCCCAACCTTCCCAACAACATGCTCCCCTTTTTTCCAACCGATACATAATCGGCAGATTGCATTTTAACGGTCCTGATAAAAAACTGGAGTAAATTAAAATTAAATGCACCGCACAACCCTTTATTGCTGGTAACAAGAATAACAAGAGACTTTTCAGCATCTCTTTCCTCAAGTAGGGGCGATTGCTTTATATCTATTTTTGATGTAATTCTATCCATCATCTCCTGAAGAGCTGTTCTGAAAGGCTTGCCTTCAAGAGCTTCTTGTTGGGCTTTCTTCATTTTGACAGCAGATACCATCTGCATGGCTTTGGTTATTTTTTTTACGTTTCCGATTGATTTGATTTTTTTCCTGACCTGACGAATGTTCATAGAGTTTGTTCAACATGATCTTTTATCAATGTATCCAATTCTTTTTCGTCTTCCTCCGAAAGAGCTTTATTTTTATTGATACGCTTCAACACATTCAGTCCCCTTGTCTGCAGATCGGCAACAAATACTTTTTCAATCTCCGGAATTTTTTCTAAAGGAATTTCATCAAGATACCCCTTTGTTGCAGCCCAGATAACCGCAACTTGCAATCCCAAGCTGTACGGTTGTTGCTTCATCTGTTTAAGAATTTGTGTAACTTTTGAGCCGCGGTTGATGAATTTTTTTGTTTCGGAATCAAGCTCTGACTCAAATTGGGAAAATGCCGCGATCTCACGGTATTGGGCAAGATCAAGCTTCAAGCGGGAAGCAACCTGTTTCATGGCTTTTGTCTGGGCGCTTCCGCCAACACGAGAAACAGAAATGCCAACATTAATAGCAGGACGCATTCCCGCATTGAACAAATCGCCTTCAAGGAAAATTTGCCCGTCAGTAATGGAAATAACATTTGTCGGAATATATGCAGATACGTCGGCTTCAAGCGTCTCAATAATCGGCAATGCTGTTATTGATCCTCCTCCGTATTTTTCATCCAGTCTGCAGGACCGTTCCAAAAGCCGCGAATGGAGGTAAAATACATCTCCGGGATATGCCTCACGGCCGGCCGGCCTTCGCAAAATAAGTGAAATCTGGCGGTATGCCCATGCGTGTTTTGTCAAATCATCATACACAATAAGGACGTCCTTGCCTTTATCCATAAAATATTCAGCTATTGCTGTCGCCGAATACGGAGCGATATATTGAAGAGATACCGGATCTGATGCAGACGCACTTACAACAACAGTGTAATCCATTGCGTTGTTTTTCTTAAGCAACTCAACTAATTGCGCTGTTTTTGAATTTTTCTGACCTATTGAACAGTAAATACAAATAACTCCTTCTCCTTTCTGATTGATAATAGTGTCAACAGCTATTGTTGTTTTTCCTGTTACGCGGTCTCCGATAATAAGTTCCCGCTGACCGCGTCCTATCGGAATAAGAGCGTCAATTGCTTTTATTCCTGTTTGCAAAGGAACGCTTACGGATTTTCTGTATACAATTCCTGGTGCAATTTTTTCAATAGGATAGAGTGTGTCAGACGACACCTTTAATCCGCCGTCAAGAGGATTCATAAGAGGATCCACAACCCTTCCAAGAACCGCATCCGACACCGGAACAGACAGCGTATGACCTGAAGCCCTCGCCTGTTGACCTGCCCTCAAGCTAAGATAATCACCCAAAACAACAACACCAACTTGATGCTCAACAAGATCAACCACATATCCCTTGACGCCGGATTCAAATTCTATTACCTCACCATATGAAACATTGTCCAGACCGTCTAAAAAACATACGCCGTCGCGCACTTCGGTAACAATTCCTATCTCGTCGGTTTTTACTTTTAACTGAGAAACTTTCAATTGTTTCTCTATATCTTTTAGATACTGGTCAATTAATTTCATGTAAGGATTTGTGTAAATTTTTTAACTGTGTGCCAAGGGAAAGATCAATGCGTTTTGTTCCGAACGTAATAACAATTCCGGCAATTATTTCAGAGTCAACGCGATTTACAAGAATTGACTCTTTTAAATTCGGAAAAAGAGCGGTAATTTCATCCAACTCTTCCTTGGACAAGGGATATGCCGAAAGTACCGTTACCCGTTTCTTTTCTTCAATAATCTTATGTTCCAGAAATTTTTTTAATTCTTCTTTTATATGGGGATCAATTTTCATACCGTTCAATTCCCTTTGATAAATTTTTAAGTATGTGCTGTGTTATTGATTTTTGCATATCCTCTGTAAAAAACTCCTTCAGAGATTTTTGTATGATAAACATGCTCAAATCCGCAATCTGCGCCTTTGCTTCATTGTGCATTTCCAGACGCTCTTCTGCAATTTGCTTTTTGGTCTTTTCCAGGACTTCGCTCGCTTCTTTTTCCGCCTGTGCAATAAGATCTTTTTTTACTTTTTGCGCCTGCACCTTTGCTTCTTCAAGGGCTTTTGTCAATTCTGCCCTTGTTTTATCTTTTACTTTTTTCAGTTGAAGCGAAAGCTCTTCTTCTTTTTTTTTGATTTCATCAAGATTTTTCTGCCGCTCCTGATCTTTTGTTTTTTCCAAATTCACAAATTTAAGAAAAGGCTCGGCGATAAATTTCTTAAAGATAAAGAAAAAGAGTCCGAAATTTATAAGCTGCGCAACTAATAATTTTATATCAATTCCTAAATTTTCCATATCTTAAATACATATTATGTAAACTTTAAAATAAGAGCAACAACAAGAGCATAAATAGCAACCGCTTCTGCAAATGCCAGTCCAAGAATCATGGTTGTTCTGATTGCTGATTCTGCTTCAGGATTGCGTCCTAATGCCTCAGTTGCTTTCCCTCCGATAATACCGATACCAATACCCGGTCCGATCATACCAAGTCCGATGACTAATCCAATCGCAAGATATTTTGCCGCTTCCGGTGTCATACTATAGTTTCACCCCCTTCTTTTTAATTTAGAATTTATAATTTAGAATTCATAATTAAATTCATAATTTTGAATTCATAATTCTAAATTCTTCTAATGGTGTTTCGCAATTGCTCCATTCAAAAATACTGCGGTAAGCATTGCAAATACAAATGCCTGCACGACGCCGACAAACACTTCCAGTAAAAGAAACGGCGCAGACGCCAGGATGGGAATAAGAAATGCAACAATTGTCAGCAATACTTCTCCCGCAAAAATATTACCGAACAGACGGAATGCAAATGAGATAACTTTTGAAATTTCCGAAATAATATCAAGAATCCCGATAAAAAATGAAACCGGATTGCTGAAATTAAAAAATTTATGAAGATAACCTTTCAATCCCAAAATTCGTACTCCGGAATATTGGATAAATAAAACAGACACCAATGCAAGAGCAAGAGTTGTATTCAAATCTGCAGTATTTCCCCGGAAAAGCGGAGCTTTTACGATCTCTTCTCCTTCATGCACTGTAATAAGAATGCTTCCGACTCCCGGCAAAAGCCCGAACCAGTTTTGCAGAAGAATATAAAAGAAAAATGCCGCAAGTATCGTAAAAAAAGCATCCACATATTCTCCTAAAACCGACCGAAACATTTGGTATATTCCTTTCAATAAAAAGCTTAAAAAATAAAAAAAACCGCTTTTTTTGGAAGCGGTTGTTTCCTTTGCATATAAAAATGCAAAAATAATGAAAACG
>CAYSLG010000061.1:0-354 GCA_964431935.1 uncultured Gammaproteobacteria bacterium | reverse complement strand
CTTTTTTGCATATTTGATAAATAAAAAAAATAAAACACCTTATATATTACATATTCATTCTAATGGTTCTTTAGAGCCTGGAAGCTTTATAAGGCGTTATGGCCTAAAATTTATGGAGAGATTTGCATATAAAAATGCAAAAATAATGAAAGCGATCATGACAAGAGAAGAAAGCAGGAGAGAGTTTGTAACATGAAAACCGGCAATTGTAAAAATGGACTCTGCTTTTATGCTGATATGCGGGGCCATATAATAATTCAGAGTTCTGTCATTCCCGACTTGATCGGGAATCTATATTATTTTCAGTTTTTTATTATATAGATCCCCGCCTTTGCGGGGATGACAAAATTAATC
>CAYSLG010000060.1:0-4849 GCA_964431935.1 uncultured Gammaproteobacteria bacterium | reverse complement strand
GTCAAGCGACGCATACCCCGAAGTCGCGCTTTTCAGATTGTCAAAAAAATCAGAAATCATTTCGGATAGAGGCATTTCGTATAAAAGCGAGATTTGGTTTTTATTATCCATCGTGATAAAACGCGCGCGGTACTGTTCGCACAATTGCATCACGTTACCGGTATATTCCTGCGGAACAAGAATCATGATTTTGACATACGGTTCATAAAATACACTCCCTTCTTTTTTGAATTCAACCTGCGGAGGAGTAAGGACAATATCAAGATTAAATTCCCGCTCCAGGCGCTCCCGTACCACATCAGCGTGAAGAAGTCCCAAGAATCCGACGCGAAATCCCGCTCCCAAAGCCCTGCTGTATATTGCGGAAAATTCCAAAGACGAATCGTTGAGGTATAATTTTTCCAATGCTTTTTTCAGATGCAGATAATCCGCGGTATCTGTTGAAAAAACAGACGCAAACACCATAGGTTTTACCTTTTTATATCCCGAGAGGGGAGAGGAGTTGTTTTTTTCATCGGCAATTGTGTCTCCCACCCGCACTTCGTGAATATCTTTGAGATTTGTGACAACATATCCCACTTCTCCTGCGGATACTGTTTCTTGCCGGAATAAATCAGGTGTAAAAATACCAACCTCGTTTACTTCAAATGCCGTCTGATTGGAAAGAAGTTTTACTTTTTGACCCGCTTTGAAAGATCCGTCAAATACCCGCACAAATGCAATAACTCCGCGGTGCGTGTCATAGTATGAGTCAAAAATGAGTGCTTTCATTCCGCTTTTTGCTTGCTCTGTCTGCGGCGGAGGGATGCTTGCGACGATTGTCTGCAAAAGATGCTCAACGCCTGTTCCCTGTTTTGCGGAAACACAGTAAATATCAGTATCCGGTATACCGAGAAAATCTGTAAGCTGCTGCTTTGTTTTTTTCACATCGGCATTGGGAAGATCTATTTTATTGATAACCGGAATAATAGTAAGATTTTTTTCAATTGCCTTGTATGCGTTTGCAATGGTCTGCGCCTGTATGCCCTGCGTTGCATCAACCAAGAGTATGACTCCCTCAACACAGGCAAGCGTCCTGTCAACTTCATAGGAAAAATCCACGTGGCCGGGAGTATCTATTAAATTAAGAATGAAGAATGAAGAATTATGAATGAAATTCATTCGCACCGGAGCGAGCTTGATGGTTATTCCGCGTTCCCGCGATATGGGATTGCGGTCAAGCATCTGCTCGTCATGATTGCCGGGTTTTACCGTACCGGTAATTTCAAGCAGTCTGTCGGCAAGCGTTGATTTTCCATGATCAATATGGGCGATGATGGCAAAATTTCGAATGTTTTTCATTGTATCATTTTACCTTGAAAAGAGCGTAAAAACAATATAAACTTTATTTCACATGATACAGAAATTCTGGCGCAATGAATACGCCCGTGGTTCTTTGTTTCTTACCGGATCAAATATAGCGGTAAGTTTTCTGAATTATCTGTTTCACAGTTTTGTCGCCCGTTCGCTTGGTCCTTCTGGTCTGGCAGAAATATCCGCACTGTTTTCCTACATGATCCTTGCATCGGTTCCCCTGGGCGTTCTTTCAACTATTATGGTGCAGAAAATCGGATCAAAGGGAGAAAAAAAATTTGAATTTATGCACGCTGCCGAAAAGTTTTTTTTATGTATCCTGAAAAAAATCATTCCCGCGGCAATGCTTCTTGTTTTTATTGCTCCGTTTACCGTTCGCATAACAAATATGTCTCTTATAAGCAGTATATTATTCGTTCCGCTTATTATTGCCACGTTTATTTCCACATTTTACTCTTCAATATTGTACGGGCTGAAGTTTTTTTATTTTCTCGCGATTGTCGGCATTATCGGAGCATGTATTAAATTCTTTGGAGCAGCGCTTGTTTTTTTTGGTATTGACGGAATCTCAATCGTATTATTGTTTCTTTTACTATCTGTCATAGCAGTCGCATGCGCGCATATCGCAAAAGCTAAACGCGTCAAAATCTCGCTATCCACACCGCCGTATTCTATAAAATATAGAATAATACCTCTGTTAACACAGCGCCAGTTTCTTATAACAACCGCGTCTATTTTTGCGCTTACCGCTTTCACGACGGTGGATATTGCATATGCCAAAAAATTTTTCTTTTCGGAAGAGGCGGGTATGTATAGTGCGTGGGCGTTGTTTGCAAAAGTCATTCTCTATGTTCTCGGTCCTGTCATAAGTGTTTCCCTCGTATATTTTTCCGAAAAAAATACCATTCAAAAACAAAGATTTATTTTCTTCCTGTCAACTGTTTTTTTTCTTATCGCAGGAATACTGGTCTTTTTGACATATCGCGTGTTCGGCGCACTATTTGTTCTGGCGTTTTTCGGAAAAGCGTTTTTACCGATTTCAGGCTATATTCCGTTTTCCGCTGTTTTTGGCATGTCGTATTTTTGCGTTACTCTTATCAATACGTATTTTCTTGCAAAAAAAAGTGCCTACAGCCTTATTCTTTTTTTCCTCCTTACTCCTTATTTAATTACTCTTTTTTTTATGCCAAAAGAATATATGTATCTTATCTACATAAATACCGTATTTTCCGGCGTTGCCGCAATCTGTTATTTTATTGCATGGACAAAAACGCTCGTATATAATAAGGCACGATGAACGAACAAAAAATTTTCTCTCATTTTTTAAGCCTCATTGTTCCGGTTTACAAACAGGAAAAAACGATTATAAAAAATCTCCGGCAGATAAAAAAAATCCTTGATACGATCCGGTATAATTATGAAATTATTGTGGTGGTTGATGGCATAACAGATGCATCATTTCAACGTATTCAAAAAGCACATATTCCAAAAACAACGTGTTTTGCCTATGAAAAAAATCAGGGAAAAAGTTTTGCCGTTGAATTCGGCATACGGAAAGCAAAGGGCGATTATATCATGTTTATTGACTCCGGCATGGAAATTGACCCCAACGGCATATCTATGCTGCTTGAACATATGGAGTGGTATAACGCGGATATTATTGTCGGGTCAAAGCGCCATCTTGCTTCTCAAGTACAATATCCTCTCATCCGGAAAATTTTAAGCGACGGATATTATATGCTGGTCAAAATTCTTTTTGGCATTAAAGTGCGCGATACACAGGCAGGCATAAAAATCATGAAGAGGAATGTTATAGAAAAAATTCTTCCCCGTCTTGTAGAAAAAAAGTTTGCGGGGGATTTGGAAATTATTGTTGTTGCCGGCGTTTTGGGATACAAGAGAATTTATGAGGCGCCGATCAAACTGAACTATCACGCAAGCCCCATAACTTCGGCAGCAACCCTGAGTTCAATTATTTCAATTTTGATAGACACGCTTGCTATTTTTTACAGAAAAAATATCGTGCGGTATTACCAAAAACCACGCCGGAAAAAAATAAATTTCTCCCGAATGAAAATAAAAGTTGCGCGGTTTTCCTAATGCAAAAAAACCCTTTTATTTCTATTGTTATTCCGGTAAAACAATTAAGCTATTATCTTTTATTTGAGACGCTTCCCGCATTTGAAAAACAAGTATATAAATATTTTGAAGTGATTGTTGTTCCCGACCAACATTCGCCGTATGATCTTTCATTATTGAAGAAATACGCGTGGCTCCGTATTATCCCCAGTGGAAAACGAAAACAAAATCCCGCAATAAAGCGCAACATCGGTGTACAAAAATCAAACGGATCAACCATTGCGTTTATAGACGATGACGCCTATCCTGATGCATACTGGTTATACAATGCAGTAAGATTATTCTCAATCAAAAGCAAACACCTCCGCGTACATGAAGCGCTTTGCGGTCCTGGAATTCTCCCGCCTCATACAAACACTTGGGAAAAAATATTTGACACCGTTCTTACTTCCCGGCTTGGAAGCGGATTGTATACGTACCGGTTCCAAAAAGAAAAAAGCCGGTTTGTTGACGATTATCCCTCAATGAATTTTTTTATAGAAAAAAAACTGTTTCTGAAAATCGGCGGATTTAAGAAAAATTACTGGCCGGGCGAGGACAGTAAGCTGTGCGAATCAATTGTGTACGGACAAAAAGAAAATATTCTTTATACTCCCGAAGTTGTGGTGTTTCATCATCGGAAAAATTCACTTGCGGAATTTTTAAAACAGCATGGCCGGTATGGTTTTCACAGAGGATTATTTTTTATACATGGAGACAGAAATTCAAAAAAAGTAACCTATTTGCTGCCCTCATTATTCCTGATATATATCACTGTTTTACCGGTAATTTTTTTCACTATGCCAGATATATTTTTTATTTTTTCATTCCCGTTTTTTTTATATGCCGTCTGCCTGCTGTTATTTTTTTTTCAAACACTTATAAAGACAAAATCTTTTATAATTGCAATACTCAGCCCGTTTATTCTTTTTCTCACCCATATGATTTACGGGTTTCAATGTATAAGCGGACTTATGAAAGCAGATTATAAAAAAATGTAAAAATACCGAAGGTGTAGCCTCATTTACACACCAGGAGTGTATGTATGAAAAAACCTGTTATTGTTGTTGGGTATCCGCCTATTGAGTCAAAAAAAGGAACGCCTCTCCTGTCGCAAAACAGGCAGTTCCAATTTTTTAACGCGCCAACGTATATCTATCCCATGGTTCCGGCATATGCCGCATCATACGCAAAACACAAAGGATACACTGCTTATTGGATGGATGGCATAGCAGAGCGAAAAACATACGATCAGTGGCTGAAAGAATTAAAAAAGAAAAAGCCTGACTTTCTTATGATAGAAACAAAAGCTCCGGTTATCAAAACCCACTGGAAACGTATCAACAAAATAAAAAAAAACATACCGTCATTGGAAATT
>CAYSLG010000059.1:575-4855 GCA_964431935.1 uncultured Gammaproteobacteria bacterium | reverse complement strand
GATTTTTAAACGCTTACCTATTTTGCGGTTGCCAATACCGCATTTGCCGGCGGGTCAAAAAAAGAAATAAGAACCGTATCAAAAAAAGACGAGGCAGACGTGCGATCGTCCCTTTTTGAAAAAGCAAAAGAAGATGGGCAAAGAAGTATTAACAGTATGCTAAAACCGGACGACATACTTCTGAATGATTTGACTGTAGTGGAGCCGGAAAAACTGCAATTTTCAAGCGAAGTAGGCGAAGAGGCAAATGATCTTGAACTAAAAGCAAACGTAAACATTACGTATTACTCTATGAAAAATGACCAGGTAAAAACATTCTTGAAATCAGCCCTTATTCATGACGTTGATTCCGGTTACGATATTCAAGATATTACCTTTACTATAAAAAAAATAGAGCGCAAAAAAAATGTTATTGATAAAGTTTTTTTGGCAAAAGCAAAACAAATGAAAAAAGTGAAAAAAGATGTATTAGTTAAAAATATAACAGGAAAAAGCAGAAATGACGTTGAGATGATTCTGAAAAAGAATTATGAAGCGACAGGATTTGAAATAGACGTTGACAATCCTCTTTCGTTTTTAAAAAACAGGCTGCCGTTTTTTGAAAAAAATATCACGGTGAAAATTTCTTCACTGTAATGACAGTATGGTTTTATACAGATATATCAAAGAAAAAAAATCGGTAAAGCACATGGTGTTAAATAAGATTTCATATTTTGCCCTTATAGGAGGGTCTCTTTTGCTATTCTGGTCTTTTTATCCCATACTCTCTTTTGAGATTTATTCGCGGTTTTTTATCCAAAATCAAGTCATGTCGCCTATTTCAAAATCGGAATTCACATCGCCGGTAAAAGACGCCAAGTCTGTTTTGGGGAGTTTTAATGTATTCTCAAGCAATCTGCGGGATGTTACCCAGGTAAATTTGTGGTTTCCTGATAGGCCGCAAGTAACAGTCTCCCAAATAAATCTTAACACATATGCGCTTTCCATTCCGAAATTAAACATTACAAAAGCAAAGGTTATTGTGGGTGGAGAAGATCTTACAAAAAGCCTTGTCCATTACCTGCCGACTTCTTTGCCGGGCGAATACGGAAATGTCGTGATATTCGGGCATTCAACGCTTCCGCAGCTATATAATACAAAAGACTACAAGACAATCTTTACCTATTTGCCATCGCTGAATAAGGGAGATACGTTAATAGCTCATGCAAAAGGTGTTGATTATGAATACGAAGTGTTTGATATGTTCGTTGTTGAGCCGGACCAGGTGTCTGTTCTTGAACAACAATATGACGCTTCATATATAACTCTTATTACTTGTGTTCCTCCGGGAACATACTGGAAACGGCTTGTTGTCCGTGCAAAATTGACCAAATTGCCAACGTAAACGATTGAATAACCCGAGTATACTTGATATACTCACTCCCTATGAAAATTCTTCGCATTGTACTGCGTATTTTGTATGCGTGCATTCATATTCTCATCAGGATTGGCGACCTGACGAAACTAATTTTTGCAGTCCTATATACCGGCATTATATCCGGAATAAAATTTTTACAAAAAATATTTCAACGCATGCGACTGAAAATTTCAATTCCCCGTATACGACTTCCGATTTTTCAAATCAGAAAATCAAAAAAAAGAAAAATATACGCAGTAAGGCAAAGAAAAAATATCTTAATTTTTATTAAAATCAAATATTTATTATACGGATTTTTGCTCTGTTTTCTTATTATATTTTTCTTCAATGCATATCTTTTTATTGTATCGCTTCCGTCTCCAAGAAATATCGGCAAAGTAAATTTTCCCCTTTCAACGCATATCTATGACAGAAATGACAAACTGCTTTTTGAGATTTATCATGACCAAAATAGAACTCCGGTTAAATTATCAGATCTTCCTGCACATGTTGTACAGGCAACGATTGCAATTGAAGATAAAGATTTTTATTATCACAAAGGCGTTTCATTATTTTCGGGTATTTTCCGCGCGATAAAAGAAACAATTATTAAAAAAAATATCCAAGGAGGATCAACCATTACACAACAATTGATGAAATCTGCGCTTCTTACGCCAGACAGGACAATACAAAGAAAAATAAAAGAAATGATTCTTGCGTTATGGGCAGAGCAGATATATTCAAAAGAGCAAATTTTGGAGATGTATTTGAATCAGGTGCCGTATGGTGGACCTGCATACGGTATTGAAGAAGGAGCGCGGACATATTTTGGCAAACACGCCTCAGAGCTTGTTTTGGAGGAAGCGGCTTTTCTTGCCGGACTTCCTCAGTCGCCAACGTTCTATTCTCCGTATACAAATCCGGATGTTGCAACAGCGCGAAGAAATGAAGTTTTGGAAAAAATGTACGGACTTCGCTACATTTTAGATGATCAAAAACAAAAAGCAATTGAAAGCGATTTGAATATTGTTCCTCCGATAATTCCGATTAGAGCCCCTCATTTTGTTTTTTACACAAAAAATAATTTGGAAGATTTGTATGGGGTAGAACAGGTAGGCGAAGGCGGGCTAAAAGTAAAAACGACATTAGATCTTGATATACAAGAGGTAAGCGAACAAATACTTAAGGAAGAATTGGAAAAGATAAAAAACTTGAATGTTTCAAACGGGGCAATTTTGGTTACTAAGCCGAAAACAGGAGAAATTCTTGCGATGGTTGGATCGGTAGACTACTTTTCTCTGCCTTCAGGGGCTTTTAATGTGACAACAGCCCTTCGTCAACCGGGAAGCTCTATAAAACCTATTTTATATGCACTTGCCCTTGAAAAAGGATACACTGCAGCAAGTATTATTAATGATGCTCCAGTATCTTTTTACTCAAGAGGGTCGGCTCGCTATAGTCCGGTAAACTATGATGGTAAATTTCACGGCAATGTATCTGTAAGATATGCGCTTGCAAATTCATATAATATACCGGCGGTAAAAATTCTTAATTCTATTGGTGTTGAAGGATTTATTAAAAAAGCACAGCTTATGGGGATTTCCACATGGAACGACGTCTCGCGTTTTGGATTGTCTTTAACTCTTGGCGGAGGAGAGGTTGCCATGATTGATATGGCAGCTGCCTATGGGGCGTTAGCATACGGTGGAGAAAGAGTAGCTATAACGGGTATTCAGAGTATAGAGCGCAAAGGAAAGGGAGATGTTTTTATTTCAAATCCAAAAAAAATACAGGCAACATCAAAAGAAAGCGCTTTTATTATCTCCGACATTCTTTCAGATGCGATTGCTCGCCAATCGGCTTTCGGAACAAATTCTCTTCTGGAGATTCCCGGATACACGGTTGCGGTAAAAACCGGAACAACCGATCAGAAAAAAGACAATTGGACAATCGGCTATACGCCGGAATATCTTGTTGCGGTATGGGTTGGCAACAATGACAATTCGCCGATGCATCCGCAGCTTGCCTCGGGTATTACCGGAGCAGCTCCCATATGGAATAGGGTCATGACATACATTTTGAGTACGTATCAAAAAAAGAATATTCAATTTGAAAAACCAGAGGGCATTATTGAAAAACAATGTTTGTTTGGAAGAAGAGAATATTTTATTAAAGGAACAGAACAGGAAGCTTCCTGTTTCATGCCAACGCCAACACCGAATCAGCCGGCGCGGTAATTTTTTTTGATTGTTTCAAGGTTGTCTCCTCCGTATTTTTCCAGCATATTTTTGGCAAGGACATAGGCAAGCATTGCTTCGGATATGACCGCGGCGCGGGGAACAACGCAGACATCTGAACGCTCTATCACCGCGGCGCTTGTCTGTTTTGTCCGTATATCAACAGTCTGCAGGGGATTGTATAGTGTGGAGATGGGTTTGTAATAAGCCTTGATAACAACCGGCATACCGTTTGTAACGCCTCCTTCAATGCCGCCTGCGCGGTTGGTATTTCTATAATACCCTTTTTCGGGTGTATAAAAAATTTCATCATGTATTGCGGAACCGGATTGTGATGTTGCTGCAATCGCTTCTCCGATCTCAACTGCTTTTACTGAGGGAATACTCATAATTGCCTGTGCAATCTGTCCGTCAATTTTCCGGTCAAAGTGGACATATGATCCAAGACCAACAGGAACATGCACCGCCCATGTTTCATTGACGCCTCCCAGCGTATTTTTTGCCAATCGGGCTTGCTGAATAGCATTTTTCATGGTTTGGGAAATTGATGGGTCAATACAGCGGATTTCAGGATCTTTTTCATATACAGAATTTATTTGATCAAATGTATAGTGTTTTTTCTGCAGGGAAATAGAGCCTATTTGTAT
>CAYSLG010000059.1:0-561 GCA_964431935.1 uncultured Gammaproteobacteria bacterium | reverse complement strand
AATTGTTCAAGAAATTGTTTGAACAAAGACCCTGCTGCAACACGCGCTGCCGTTTCCCGTGCGCTTGCCCGTTCCAGAACATTGCGGACATCGTTAAATCCGTATTTCAGTACTCCTGCCAAATCCGCATGGCCGGGGCGGGGCTGTGTGACGGCAACAGTGTTACTCTCTATTTTTTCTTTCCAATTGGTATAGTCTTTATTTGGAATAAAAATACAGATAGGTGAACCGATCGTTTTCCCCTGACGGATGCCGGAAAAAATTTCAACTTCATCGTTTTCAATCATTCCGCGGCCGCCGCGGCCAAAATCATGCCCGCGCTTTTTCATTTCATGCTGAATTTTTTCCATTGAAACGGGAATGCCCGCGGGCATTCCTTCAACAATAACGATGAGTCCTTTTCCGTGCGATTCTCCTGCGGTTAAGAAACGAAGCATAAGATAATTTAGAATTTAAAATTCAGAATTCAGAATTGAAAAATCAGCTAAATACTCTTTTAGTTTTGAAAATGACAATGGAGTTATTCGTGCTTCGCCGATTTTTTTCAGAATAACGTATTGG
>CAYSLG010000058.1:445-4923 GCA_964431935.1 uncultured Gammaproteobacteria bacterium | reverse complement strand
ATAATTTTTTTAATTCTTTTTCAAACTCTTCAACATCTACAAACCGCCGGAATACAGAAGCGAATCGTATGTATGCAATTTTATCAAGCTTTTTCAGATGTTTTGCAACAAAATTTCCAATAATACTGCTTTCTGCTTCTGTCGTATCATGTTGTTTTAATTCGCTCTCAATTGCTCCAATGATTCGTTCTATCTGGTCTGCCGAAATTGCGGTTTTTTCGCAGGATTTTATCAGTCCGTTCCGTAACTTTTCCCTGCTAAACCTCTCTCTTCTTCCGTCGCGCTTAATGACAAGAATCGGCAATTCTTCAACGCGCTCATATGTTGTAAATCTTTTTTGGCATTTTGAGCATTGTCTTCTTCTTCTAATGGTGTTTTTATCTTCAAGCACCCGTGTCTCAATAACCTCGGTGTCGGTATTTTTGCAAAATGCACAATACATATTTATATTTGGTGTCCTTATTCAAGATATACCACTATTAGTAGAATTTCAAGCGGTCTAAATAGTATTAAACTATATCAGGTTTTTTTGTCAAGCGCACAGAAGAGGAGGCTCAGCGTTTATATTGCATTTTGTATTTTTTTTGTGAACAATAAAGGGAGAAAGAAAGACGCATATGGCATTCAAAGATATGTTTTTTCCAAAATTTTGTCTGAATTGCGGACATCTTGGGTCGTATATCTGTCTTGCCTGTGAGAAAAAATTGGCGCTTCAAGAAAAACATGTCTGCATATATTGTGGAAAAGGGAGTTATTTTGGCATTACTCATGCGGGGTGCAGAAGAAAAAACAATATAGACGGTTTTACCAGTGTGTTTTTTTATAATCCCGCGCTTAAAAAAATCCTGAAAGAAATAAAATACCGCTTTGTAAAAGAGGCGTGTATGGAGCTTTTATATCGCATAAAGCCGGACAACATCGCTGTTTTTACGTTTCTGCAAAAAAAATATCCGGGCATTGTTTTACAAGCAATCCCTCTTCATGAAAGAAGGTTGCGCATGAGAGGATTTAACCAATCGGATACAATCGTCCGGTATCTTCAGAGATTTTTACCGTGGCAGAGCGTAGATGTTTTGGAGAGGGTGCTGGAAACAATTCCTCAAGCGCAGATACGTAAAAAAAAAGAAAGGTTGGAGCGCATGAAGGGAGTATTTACCTTAAAGAATAATACAAATGTTTCCGGGCGCCATATTCTTCTCGTTGACGACGTGGTGACAACGGGAGCAACGGTTCTTGAAGCAGCCCGAATCCTTAAAGCCGGCGGCGCCCAAACCGTCTTTGTTTTTTCTCTTGCGAAAGGATAAGAGATATATTACCATGTTCGTATGCCAGGGAGCGTCCAAAAAATAGAGATATCTTCAAAGACTATTATTTTTACTATTCTGTTTCTTCTGTTGCTTCGTTTTATATTTATGATTACGGATCTTATTCTTTCTCTTTTGATTGCGTTCATTATCATGAGCGCGTTAAAACCGTTTGTTTCTTTCTTGGAAAAAAGAAAGATCCCCCGTTTGGCAGGGGCGCTGGTTATCTATATTCTCTTTATAACCGTAATGGTGTTTCTTTTTTCCATAATTCTTCCTCCTCTGATAACGGAAACCACGTCGTTTATAAAGCAGCTGCCTGATATTATCCGTAATTCGTTTCCGGGCTTTTTTACAACTTTTAATCTGAACACCGGTTCGCTTTTCCAATTTATCCCGAATATCACCGACCAATTTTTCAAATTTGCCTCGGGATTTTTTTCCAACGTCGTGTTTTTTATCTCAACGGTTTTTTTCGGATTTTATTTTTTGATGGAGGAAAACGGTTTTAAAAATCTGCTGGTAAAGTTCCTTGACCAGGAAACAGCCGCAAGAGTTTCTACCATAATTGATAAGGCAGAGCACCGCATGAACAGCTGGTTTTGGGGAGAAATAATTCTGATGACGGTTATAGGTATACTTTCCTACATAGGACTTACTCTTATCGGTGTGCGGTATGCGCTGTCTCTTGCGGTCTTGGCAGGACTTCTTGAAGTTGTCCCCACAATCGGACCTATTCTCTCTGCTATTCCGGCGTTTTTTGTGGGATTGTCGTACGGGTATTTTACTGCGTATATCACGATCGCTTTGTATTTTGTCATACAGCAGTTTGAAAATAATCTGATTGTCCCCCTTGTTATGAAAAAAGCAGTAGGAGTCCATCCGATTGCAACGCTTATCGCGCTGGTTGTTGGCGGAAAAATAGGAGGAACAATGGGCGTGCTTCTTGCTGTTCCGGTGCTTGTTCTTCTGGAAACACTCATTCTTGAATTCATAAAAACAAAATAAGCCTGCGGATTGTCTATTCGCCTTATGCGGAGAATATGCGGTAAATATGCGGAAAATATTCGGCAAGGACGGGCCGCAACCCATCCCTACAATTCTTGATATAATCAAGGGATGAAAATCGGCATTTTGGGCGGAGGATTTACCGGATTGACGACAGCATACTATCTTTCCAAAAAAGGCCATGAGGTTGTTTTATTTGAAAAAGGAGAGGTGTTTGGCGGATTGGCAAGCGGGTTCAAAAAACCTCACTGGGATTGGCATCTGGAGCGCACATACCACCATTTGTTTTCCAACGATTATGATATTCTCGGGCTGGCAAAAGAAACGGGATTTGACGGTATATTCTTCAAAGAACCAACAACTGCTTCACTTCATGCATTTTTAATTCATAATTCTTCATTCTTAATTTGTCCTATCGGTACCCCCTTTGATTTCCTGAAGTTTCCTCTTCTATCATTTCCCCAAAAACTCCGCGCCGGTATGGTATTGGCATTTTTACGGATCTCTCCGTTTTTTTCACAGTATGAGAACGTAACCGCAGAAGAATTCTTGAAAAAAACAATGGGAAAGCAAGCGTGGAACGTGTTGTGGCAAGAGCTTTTTCGGAAAAAGTTCGGGAAATATGCGGGAAATATTCTCACCTCTTTTTTCTGGGCTCGCATTAAAAAAAGGACAAAAAGTTTGGGGTATCCGGAGGGTGGATTTCAAAAACTTATTGACCACGTTGTCTTTGCGGGAAAGAACAACGGCGTTGTCTTGAAAAATAAAACACAAATTCTTTCAGTCCAAAAAAAGGGATCGGGTTTCTCTGTTATTCATAAAACAGGGGAGAGAAAAGAGGAGGGGCACTATGACGCTATTATTTCTACTTTGCCGACTCCCGCTCTTGTTTCAATTACAAAAGACGTATTTTCCGATTCGTATCGTTCCCGATTAAAAAAGATAGAATATCTCTCTGCAATAAATCTTGTTATTGAAACAAAAGAGCCGTTTTTGAAAGATGTGTATTGGTTGAATAATAATGTGAAGGAACTGTTTCCCATGGTGTTTGTTCAGCATACAAATTTCATAGACAAAAAATACTACGGAGGAAACCATATTGCGTATATCGGAAACTATATTGAAGCAGACAGTCCGCTTCTTCGTATGACCGATAAAGAAGTTTTTGATTTTTATAAAGAGCACATGCAAAAAATAGATCCCGGTTATTCGTTTTCAACGGCTGATCATTCTGTATTCCGTGCAGCATTTGCCCAACCGATTTTTGACAAAGAATTTCTTGCAAACAAACCGGATTTTGAAACACCCGTGAAGAATTTTTTTATTGCAAATCTTGATATGACCTATCCCTATGACAGGGGAACAAACTATGCGGTGGCTCTGGGAAAACAAGCCGCAGACTTCATATAAAAATCTCTTGCATATTATGAAAAAAGATATTACTCTATCAGTTGGCAACATGTATGCAATTTCCTACGGTATTTGTTATCTTCGGTATAACCGGCGACTTGATGCGGAAAAAAATTCTGCGCGGACTCTATACGTTATATCTTAAAAAACTTCTTCCAAAAAAACTAAAAATTTACGGATTTTCGCGAAAACCGCACACACATGATTCTTTGCGGTTGTATTTGCGCGGCATCATGGAGGAAGACCGTTTTACCTATAAAAATCACTATGACAAATTTCTTTCGCTATTTTTTTATGTTCAAGGAAATTTTGACAATCAAGAGGCGTATGCATATTTGGCCGAGATGTTTGGGTATCACAACGGTGCGTGGAGTATTTGCACAAACAAGCTTTTTTATCTTGCCGTCCCTCCGTCGTATTATCCCGAAATATTTTTACAGCTTTCAGAATCGGGATTTTCAACCGCTTGTTGTGACGGGGCATGGACGCGGGTTGTGGTGGAAAAACCGTTCGGCAAGGATCTGCAGACGGCAAAAGAACTGGATAAACTGCTGGGAAAGCTTTTTACCGAAGAGCAAATCTACAGGGTTGATCATTACCTGGCAAAAGAAACCGTGCGCAACATCTTGGCATTCAGATTCAGCAATTCGTTTTTGACCCCGTCATGGAATAATCAGCATATAGAAAAGATAGAAGTTAAGCTTTTGGAAAAAGAGCAGATTGGAGACAGGGGGATGTTTTATGACGGCGTTGGAG
>CAYSLG010000058.1:0-423 GCA_964431935.1 uncultured Gammaproteobacteria bacterium | reverse complement strand
CTGCGCGACATCGGGCAAAATCACGCATTGCAGCTTCTTTCTCTGTTTGTGATGGATAACCCGGGTGTTTTTACCGCGGATGCAATCAGAAAAAAACGCAGGGAAGTTTTTGCGTCACTGCATATTCCCCGCAAAAATGAAATATCCGATATGGCGGTGCGCGGTCAATATATAGGCTATACAAAAGAAAAAAATGTCCAATCCCTCTCAAAAACAGAAACGTATTTCCGGATAAAAACATTTCTCAACAAAAGTGTTTTTGAAGGAGTGCCGATGTACCTTGAAGGAGGAAAGGCGATGAATGTTTCCAGAACAGAAGTGATCATAACATTCAAACACAAAGCCCCCTGCCTATGTCCGCCGGGCGAACATTTCAAAAATATTTTGTACTACACTATACGGCCCGATGAGAAAATAGTGACG
>CAYSLG010000057.1:0-5026 GCA_964431935.1 uncultured Gammaproteobacteria bacterium | reverse complement strand
TTTCAATGTCGACAAGTGCGTCTTCTTTTGTAGTTCCCTTTGTTGCTCTTGCCGTGCTGTTTCTGCGGGGAAAAAAAGAAAATCCGGGCCGCGCCGTATTTACCGGCATTATCTTGATTCTTATTACCGCTTTTGTTTCGGTGATTTTTTCTCCTTTCAACATTATAGATTTCCGGGGATTTTTGGGTTCAATGCGGTATGAGGCAAGTGTTGCAACAGGAGGATATATCGCCTTTTATACGCGCCAGTTTATACAAACCACACCTGTTTTATTTCAGGGATTGTTTATTTTCCCGTATGTTTTGGGGACGGGTGTATTTATGTGTTTTCTTCTCGGATTTATGTTTTTGCCATGGAAGAGAGAGATACATTTCCTGCGGTTTGCGTTTTTGGTTTTTTTTCTTCCCCAGGCATTCCTATTTGCAAAATGGACGCGGTTTATGGCGCCGATATTGCCTTTGATGATTATATTTGCGGTTTTGTTTATACAGAGAATCTTTTTTGTTTTTGAAACGTATGCAATACGTTTAAAGTTAAAAGTTAAAAGTGAAAAATTGCAATTAAAAGTGAAAAGTTTTTTTGGGATTTTTTTATATGGTATACGTTATATGGTATACGTTATACTTGCGTTGCCCGGCATTGCTTTCCTTTCCGTTTACCATTCGCCCGATGTCAGGTTTCAGGCATCGGAATGGATATATAAAAACATTCCGGTCAATTCGCTTATTCTTTCGGAAACGGCAAACGTTGTTGATATTCCCGTTCTTGCGCCCCAATCAAAAACAATCCCTCTCCCCTACTCTGTGATTTCATTCAATTTTTACGATCTTGATACGGATAAAAATCTGCAGGAAAATTTGAAATATTATATACATACTGCAGACTATATTTTTGTACCGTCAAGGAGGGTTTTCAAAAACAACGTGAAACAATATCCATTATTGAATGAATATTACAGGAAATTGTTTAACGGAGAGCTTGGTTTTGAGAAAGTCGCGGAATTTACTTCGTATCCGAACATACAATTGTTTGGAAAAACACTTATTGAGTTCCCCGACGAAAAAGCAGAAGAAACATTTTCCGTCTTTGACCATCCGGTAATCAGGATATATAAGAGGGCAGCTTCTCCGGCTTTTTTTTGAAGCGTTTCCTGTTGGAATAATACGTATAAGCAAAGATGATGAGAAAAAGAGAGATGAACGGTTTTCCTGCAAAAATAACCTCAAGAAGTATGACAATACACACGGTATTGATTGCAAAATATGCATAAGCAAAATGCTTCCAGAATGTGTCGGTATTTTTTTTCATACAAAGAAACAAGAATGCCTTTGTATGAAGCAGTACCAGAAGAATTCTTTTACGCTTCCGACAAAAGAAGATTTTGTTTAATTAATGTTTCAAAATTGGCATCAAGAATAAAAACCTTTAATCTTTCTCCTGTTTTCGTACTGATATCACTGTGCGAACTTACTATTTTGCGTCCGGTAATACGTTCTATTGCCGCGCCGAAATCTTTGATGGAAAGCTCATGAATAGTCTGGCGTAAATTTTTCACCATTTCTATTCCCCCTTCTTTTTCAAGAAGCCGTTTTTCCATGGGAATAAGGCTTTCTTTCAGTCTGATGATAATCATGTCCTCAAGAATATATACTCTTGTTTCTCTTGGACCGACCCCCATATTTCTCATATGGGAACGTGCGATTTCTTTTGCAATAGTATCTTCAATCTGTCCTTTTGTTTTATGGGGCGCCATATAAAAAACCAGAAACAGTATACTATTTTTTTCCCTGTTCGTCAACATATCCGGTTGATTTTGTTACAAACTTTATTCTATACTTTTTATATGGAGGAACTAAAAAATTTCAAAAACCTTTTTGTTGTTTCCGGTGTTATTCTTGCCGCGCTTTTTCTTATTAAAGTTTTTGATATTTCATATCCTGTGACGCTTTTGACCAGTACAAAATCTTCAGAGCTTGCGGTGGTTGGAGAAGGACGTGTTGAAATTATTCCGGATACTGCGCGGGTTGAGGCGGGAGTTGCCGTAAACAATGAATCTTCGGTTGAAAGTGTCCAGGAAAAAATTAACGCGGTTCATAATGCCATTGTGAATGAAACGCAAAAACTCGGGATACAAAAAGAAGATATAAAAACGTCAAATTATTCTATCAATCCCAATTATGTCTATGAGGGTAATAAAAACAGAATTGAAGGATACAACGGAAATGCCTCAATTACCATTACGGTAAAAAATATCCAACTGCTTTCAGATGTTATGGCTGCTGTTTCCGGATCAGGAGCAAATCAGATAAATGGTGCGTATTTTTCCGTCAAAGATCCGGCAAAATACCGCGAGGAAGCGCGAAACAAAGCGATTGAAAACGCCAAGGCGCAAGCGCAAAAACTGGCGAAAACATTGGGAATACGGCTGGGAAATATCTCAAACATTGCTGAATCATCGCCCGGCGGCATAAATCCTCTCCCTTTGCGGTCTCTTGACGCGGCTGTTGGAGGAGCGGAAAAAGCAGATTTTCAGCCCGGGATTCAGACCGTTACGTCCGTTGTGACGCTGTATTTTGAGAAAAAATAAGGGGGCCGATGACCGGATCAGGCTTCTGCGGTCCTGACTGTAAGGGGTGAGCAACATACATTCCTGCGAATATCTTGTATTTTTTTTCTTTGAAATCAAGACTGGCAAAAAGGCTAAAAGCATATTGATAACGAATTCCGTTTATATCAAAAACACCCGGTTCAACATAATCTTGGACAAAATAAGCTTCCTTATGTGTTTTTATTTTTTCAACATAAGCTCTCATTTTATTAAGGGACATATAATCAAGTTGATTGTTTCCAAGGGGATATTTAGGGTGATAAAGCACTGAATCATAATGTTTTGTAGTTTTTACAAAACTGCTGATACTAATAGCGTTCCCGTAATCAGGTTGTAATTTTTTTGCAACAAATGGCACTAATTCAGATCCTTGAATTTTCTCCCCTTTTCCTATTTTTAAAAGCGCGGCATGAGTATTTGTAAGAGGGGCTAAGCAATCTTTCTGATACGGTATTTTGCCGTCTTGTTTTTGTATGGTATTGCCTCTTGGCCAGATAAGATATCTTCCTGGCGCGATAGGAGCTCTATCCAATTGCAATAGCTTAAGTTTTACCATTTCTCCAAGAAATTCACCATCGTCATTATATGCTCTATCAGAGTTTGGGAGTGTTGCAATACAAACAGGCTTATCAAACGAAGAAGCGATTCTGTTAAAAACAGTCTTTACAGGAATTAATGTTTGAGGATTGATTTTTATTAACATACCTAAGCCTTCCGGCCGCGTATCTATATCGTATACCGCTTGCAACACAGAGTCTGGATTACTGGGCGGCGACATATTAATTCGTAAAAAAGGAGAGGGAAATCCTGTTTCTCTTAAAAAGGTAGAGGAATGATTTTTATGAATAGGGCCTATAACTTTTTCAATGGCGCAGTTAAGCGTCTCGATTGTTTTTGACGATATCTCCGCTCTGGGGCCTTGAAAAAAAGTTAGATTATCTACCATGACTCTTGGCAATGAGAACGTTCTTTCAGGTTGCACAACCGGTGTTCCTCTATATCTTTCCATATTTTTCCATTAAAAAACCCCGACTTTCGTCGGGGTTGAATTCGTTAAAGTGAATGATTACTTTATACCATTATCAACCCCGCCTCCTGCAGGGTAATACCAATTAAGAAGATTGGAAATAATAATGGTTTGCGTGTGCATATATCTGTAAAGTATCAGTATAAAAAAATATTTCGGATTTTTCAAGGGGATTTGCGGATTTTTGTATAATACATACATGATCTCCATGATCCGAAAAATAGCAGGCTGGGGCATTGTTGTATACCTTCGTTTTTTTGCGAGGGCGGCGCTTTCCCTCCATAATCCGAAGATAATCGGCATTACCGGGTCGGTCGGGAAATCCTCTGCAAGAAATGCCGTTTGCGCGGTGCTGAAAGACCATTTCAGCGTAAAAACCATTGAAAAAGGAAACTCGGAAACCGGAATCCCTTTGGGAATCCTGGGACTTTCCCCGGTTGATTATTCTTTATCTGACTGGGCGCGGATGCTTCTCCTCTCCCCTTTTGGCATTTTTTACCTCAAAGGAACAGACTATCTGATTATTGAAATGGGCGTTGACGAACCGTATCCGCCGAAAAACATGGGATTTCTTCTGACTATTGTCAAGCCGCACATCGCACTATTTTTGAATGCGACGGCAGTCCACACCATGCAGTTTGAACAGGTATTGTCCGACGAAGAAAAAAAACTTCCGGATGAAAAAAGAAAAGAAATCCTTGTGCAAAAAATCGCGGAAGAAAAAGGGAAAATCATTACGGAATCGGGGTGCGGGGTGGGAATCTATAATTCAAAATTAAAAATTAAAAATGAAAAATTAAAAATTACAAATAAAAATCCAAAAATATTTTCGTTCGGGAAGAAGGAAGGAGATGATATGCAGTATGCGTCTTATTCCGCCAGTTTGCAGGGGACGCGATTTGGTTTTAAAACAAAAGATACCACTGTTTTCTTTCTTGATTTTCCAAAATACGTGCTGCCTGAGGTGTATCGGGAAGTGTTTGCGGCTTCGGTGCTTGCGGGAATGGCAGCAGGATTATCAATACGGCAGATTACGGAAGGACTGGAAAAGAATTTTTCCCTTCCCAAAGGAAGGGCAAGTATTTTTGAAGGAATCAGGGATTCAATCATCATTGACTCTTCGTACAATGCCTCGTATGCGTCGGTATCCGCATTTCTTCGGCTTTGCTTTTTATTGAAAAAACAGACCGCTAGGCCGTTGGTTTTTATATTCGGCGATATGCGGGAGTTGGGAGACGCAGCAAGACTGGAGCATGAAAAAATAGCGGAGATTATTGGAGAGGGTGTGGACTATCTGTATTGTGTTGGGGAACTGACGAAAGAATTTATAATTTACAATTCAGAATTCAAAATTATGAATACAAAATTAAAAGAAGCAAAGTGGTTTAAGA
>CAYSLG010000056.1:0-5080 GCA_964431935.1 uncultured Gammaproteobacteria bacterium | reverse complement strand
ATTGTTTGGTTATTGTATCTTGTTTCTTGGGTATGTATTACTCGTGTTGATTATTCTATTTATTTCCTCTCTCAACTTCTCTCCTTCCCCTCTTGCCTTTTCTGCAAAGTCTTCCTTATCGGATGCAAATATGATACTTCGGCCGGCATGAATTATCAAACCTTCTTTTTGAGAATTCAGCCCGTTTGAGAGAATTGCCTGCAAATCCCCTCCCTGCTTACCTATTCCCGGAACAAGAAGCATCATATCGCCCACAATGGCACGGATTTCTTTCAATTCCTGCGGATAGGTCGCGCCTGCAACAAGCATGCAGTTTCCGTTCCCGTTCCATTCTTTTGCTACTTTTTCCGCCAGTTTTTTATACAATTCTCCGTCTTCAAGCGGTAAATTCTGCAATTCCCCCGATCCTTCGTTTGAAGTCTTGCATAAAATAAAAAATCCTTTTTCTTTCATATTCAAAAAAGGCTCCAGTGATTTTTTTCCCAGATACGGATGAAGGGTAAGCGAATCGGCTCCAAGATATTCAAATGCGAACCTGACATATCCTTTATTGGAATTTTCAATATCCCCCCGCTTTGCGTCAAGAATGGTCGGGATATCAGGATACGTACGCCTCAAGTAATCAAACGTCATTTTCAGCTGCTCTACTCCCCTTGCTCCTTCGCCTTCGTAAAATGCCGAGTTGAATTTGTACGAAGAAACCAGATCGTGCGTTGTGTTAATAATCGCTTTATTAAACGTATATAAGGGAAATTGTTCTGAAAGAAGGTGTTTGGGGATAAAATCAATATCAGAGTCAAGACCTATACACAAAAGCGAGTTATTTTTCTGTATTGCGGTATGGAGTTTTTGGGAAAATATCATTGGTTTACAGTATAACATTCGCAAATCCGGGATTTACAAGAATTTCTCCATTTTCAAATACTTTTTCTCCCCGTATAAAAACCGTTCGCACTTTTCCTCTCGCTTTCCATCCGTGAAATGGCGACCAGCCGCATTTTGTTTTCAGATTCTTATTGTCAATTTCAAAATCAGTATCATCAATTTCAATATTCGTATCTTTATCTGTTGGAATACGGAATAATTGTGCGGGATTGTCAAATAACAGCCGGACAATATCTTCCCGGGAAATTTTCCCTTCTTTTTCCGCCTGAAAAAGAAGCGGAAGGGTTGTCTCCAAGCCCGGAACTCCGAAATATTCCCCGGAGGATTCTTTTTCTCCTCTTGTATGGGGAGCATGATCCGATTCAACAACATCAATCGCATCAATATGCTTCCACAAAAATTCCTTGTCTGCTTTTGTTTTTAGTCGGGGCTTCATAAGAGCGAAATTACCCAAGTATCTCTCGTCTTCGCGGGTAAGAAACAAATGATGCGGGGTTACCCCGCAGGTAATCGGCAATCCCTCCTCCTTTGCCCGTATGATTGTTTGCAGTTCATATACACTGCTGACATGGCAAACATGAATACGATTGTCCGTTCGCCGTACAACCGCTATGATTTTTTCAATAATGTCCTCTTCAGCGTGCAATAAGATAGGCTTTTCTTTCGGCCAATTATTACAAATCTGTTCAAATTTTTTGATATCTATGAGAAACTTCCCCGTTGTCATATTCAAATACAATTTCAGTCCGAAAACTTTGTTTTGCACGCTGGAAAATTCCTCAAAATTATCCCCCAATGATCCGAAGTAAAATCCGGTATCGCAAACGATTTTTCCCCGCGCTGTTTTTATTTTTTCTTCCAGACGTTTTTTTGTTGTAATGGGAATCGGATTATTCGGCATATCCAATACCGCGGTAAATCCGCCTGCAAGAGCAGCCGATGTGCCGGTATAAAAATCCTCCTTATGCACCTCTCCAGGATCGCGCAAATGAACATGAATATCTATAAGACCGGGGAACGGGTATATCATAAGTTGAAAATTCAAAGTTTAAAGTTCAAAGTTTCAGTCCAAAATGAAAAATTAAAAAAACTTTAAATTTTTTACTGCAACTTTCTATTTTAAACTTTAAACTTTTAACTTTGAACTATATTTAATATTCCCCCCACTCTTTCACTTCCAGATCCTCCATCTTCTTCTCCGTAATTGCTTTTACAAACAGATCGGATTTCTGCCTGTTGGTTGACAAAGAGATGTTATGATCTACCGCAAACCGCCTGATGATAAAATCATCATCAATGTCTTTTTTATAATGATGGTCCGCAATGTTAATAGCCAAGTCAATATTTCCTTTCTGAAATTCCGTCAATATATTGGGCGTTTTATTTTCATGGATTTTATACAATCGTTTTGCCTTGATACCGTTGCTTTTAAGAAACTGCGCTGTTTTTTCCGTCGCATAGAGAGGAACCCCGAATGTGCGCAAGCGCAGCGCACTGTTCAAAAACCTCACCTTATGTTCTTCTCCTCCCAAAGACAAAAATATTCCTTTTTTCGGTATCCTGCCGCCAACGCTTAGCCTTCCTTTCAAAAACGCTTCTTCAATATCGCGGCCAAAACATGCCACCTCACCGGTTGAGGACATTTCAACACGAAGAATAGGATCTGCTCCCTGCAGCCTTCCAAAAGAAAACTGCGCAACTTTGACAACCGCATAGTCGGGATATGGCATGTCAACCGGCTTACTCTTTCCAAAAAGCGAGTCAACAAGAATGTGTACAAAATTTATCTTTGTCGCTTTTGAAATAAAAGGGAACGTACGGGATGCGCGCAAATTTATCTCAATGACATATACTTTATTCTCTTTTGCCATAAATTGGATATTAAACGGCCCGGTGATATGGAGTTCTTTTGCAAGGTTTCGCGCGATTTCAAGAATAGTCTGCTCGGTGCGAAGATAAATCTTCTGGGCGGGATAGACAATCGTCGCATCTCCCGAATGCACACCTGCATTTTCAATATGCTCTGAAACCGCATACACCTGCAAAATTCCGTCTTGAGCAACCGCATCAAGCTCTATCTCTTTTGCCTCTTCAAAAAATTTGGAAACGGTGATGGGGTGTTTTTTGCTTACTTCTGTTGCCTTTTGCATATAAACAAGAAGCTCCTCAACCGTATAACACACATGCATGGCATCTCCGGATAACACATACGACGGCCGGATCAACACCGGATACCCGACACGCTTGGAAAAATCACATGCTTCTTTTTCTGTCGTAAACATGTTCCATGACGGTTGAAGAATGCCAAGCTTGTCAAGCAGATGGGAGAATTTATTCCTATCTTCTGCCCGGTCAATATTTTCCGCGGAAGTCCCTAAGATCCGGGCGCCGTATTCGGCAATTGCTTTTGCATGATTGTTGGGCGTCTGGCCTCCCACAGAAAGAATAATGCCCTCTGATTTTTCAAATTCATACACATCCAGAATCCGTTCAAGGCTCAATTCCTCAAAATATAACCTATCGGAAATATCATAGTCTGTTGAAACCGTCTCGGGATTACAGTTGACAATAATGGACTGTTTTTTATATCTTTTCAGAGAAAGCGCCGTGTTGACGCACGTCCAGTCAAATTCAACCGACGAACCGATACGGTACGGACCCGATCCAAGAACTACGATTCCCCTGTCTCCCAGCGGGAGAATATCGTGGTGCGATCCGTTGTACGTTGCATACAGATAATTTGTATGCGCGGGAAATTCTCCGGCAAGCGTATCAATCTGGAAAAAAGAAGGCGCGATACCAAGCTCTTTCCGTTTTTTTCTGATATCCTCCCATGTTTTTCCGGTAAGGCGCGCCAGTTTTTTATCTGAAAAACCGGATTGCTTCAATTGAAGAAGCGTTTCATAGGTCAAATTTTTGTGCTTTATAAAAGCTTCTTCTTTTTCAATAACCGCTTTGATGCGGTGGAGAAACCACGGATCAATGCCGGTCCATTCGCAGAGCTTTTCAACGGGTATATTTCTTCGCAGAGCTTCGGAAAGGGCAAAAATTCGTTTTGGCGTCGGGGTTTTTACATAATGGATAACTTCCTCTTCTGTCTTAAAAAATCCGTTGTCGGTAATACCCTGTACACCGATTGAAAGCATACGGACCGCTTTCTGTACGGTTTCTTCAAATGTCCGGCCGATTGCCATGATTTCCCCGACCGATTTCATACTGGTTCCGATTTTTTCCGTAACCCCCTTGAATTTCCCCAGATCCCAGCGGGGAATCTTGACAACAATATAATCAAGCGCTGGTTCAAAAAACGATTGCGTTGCTTTTGTTATTTTATTTTGAATTGAAATAAGACTCTTTCCAAGTACCAGTTTTGCCGCAACATAGGCAAGCGGATAGCCTGTTGCTTTGGAAGCAAGGGCTGACGACCGTGACAAACGAGGGTTTAATTCAATCACATAGTATTCCAGTTCGCTGTTTTTCGGCTGCGGATTCAGGGCAAACTGTACGTTGCACTCTCCGACGATATTCAAGCTGCGAACGATTTCTATGGCTTTTTTCCGCAGAACATGATATTCGTAGTTGGTAAGCGTCTGGCTCGGCGCAACCACAATGGATTCTCCCGTGTGAATGCCCAAAGGATCAAAATTCTCCATATTGCAAACCGCCACACAGTTGTCATGAATATCACGTACGATTTCATATTCAATTTCTTTGTAGTGATGCAGGTATTGCTCCACCAGAATCTGCGGAGAAAAAGAAAATGCCTCAAACGCGATTTTTTCCAGTTCTTTTTGGGTATGGGCAATGCCGGAGCTTAATCCGCCGAGCGCAAATCCCGTGCGGATCATGACAGGATAGCCGACTGTTGTCGCGATTTTTTTCGCCTGATCTATGGTTTCTGCCGCTTTGCTTTTTGGTGTCGGGATATTGATACTTCGCAGGTGGTTCGCAAATTTTGCCCGGTCCTCCGCAATAATAACCGATTCAATGGATGTCCCGAGAATCTTGACGCCGTGTGCTTTGAGAATTCCTTTTTTGTGAAGCTCCATTCCGCAGTTCAACGCGGTTTGTCCGCCGAATGAAATCATGATTCCGTCCGGTTTTTCTTTTTTGATAACTTCTTCAACAAAATATTCGCGCACCGGAAGAAAATATTTTTTATCGGCAAGAAAATCCGTCTGGATTGTTGCAATAT
>CAYSLG010000055.1:1617-5110 GCA_964431935.1 uncultured Gammaproteobacteria bacterium | reverse complement strand
GCTGCATTTTCAAGAGCTGTCCGCACCACCTTTGCAGGATCAACAATTCCTTTTTTGAACATTGATCCGAACTCAAGGCTCATCGCGTCAAATCCGTAGTCAGCATCTTTTGATTCTTCAATTTTTCTCAATACCCATCCTTCGTCAACGCCGCAGTTTGATGCAATCATGCGTACCGGCTCGGCAAGTGCTCTGTATACGATCTCAACTCCGGTTTTTTCTTCCTCATACTGCATTTTTTTCTTCAATTCAATGAGGGCTTTTCTTGCCTGAAGTAGTGTTACTCCTCCTCCTGCGACAATTCCTTCTTCAAGAGCTGCTTTTGTTGCTGCGACCGCATCGTTGACCCGTTCTTTTTTGTCTTTCATTTCTACTTCCGTTGCCGCTCCAACATGAATGACAGAAACTCCGCCGGAAAGCTTTGCAAGCCTCTCCTGCAATTTTTCCTTGTCAAAGTCAGACGTTGTTTCGGCCATTTCCCGTTTGATCTGTGCGATGCGTCCGTTTATCGCGGATTTGTCACCTTTTCCTCCGATGATGCGGGCATTTTCTTTGTCTGCCCATATTTTATCGGCTCGTCCGCAGTCTTCAATAGTTACGCTTTCCAATTTTTTTCCAAGATCTTCGGAAATAACCGTTCCTCCGGTTAGAAGAGCAATATCTTCAAGCATTGCTTTTCTTCTGTCTCCGAATCCGGGCGCTTTGATAACAAGAGCGTTGAATGTCCCGCGCAGTTTATTGACAACCAGTGTTGCAAGCGCTTCGCCTTCAACTTCGTCCGCAATGATAACGAGATTTTTGGTAACTTTTACCAGTTTTTCCAAAAACGGAAGCAGATCCGAAATTGCGGTAATTTTCTTATCGGTGATAAGAATATGGGGACTGTCAATCTCCGCAACCATTTTTTCCGAATCGGTTACAAAATAAGGAGAAGCATATCCGCGGTCAAACTCCATTCCTTCCTTGTGTTCTTTTTCCATCTGGAGTCCTTTTCCTTCTTCAACGGTCACAACACCGTCTTTACCGACTTCCCTGATTGCATCCGCAATAAGTTTTCCTATTTCCGTATCTCCTGCGGAAATGGTTGCAACCTGCGTAATAGCGTCGGAATCTTTCATGACTTTTCTCATTTTTCTGATTTCTTCAACTACTGTTTTTACCGCTTCTTCCACTCCTCTTTTGAGTATCATCGGATTTGCTCCTGCGGTAATATTCTTCAATCCATGGTTAACGATTGCCTGGGTAAGAAGTGTTGAGGTTGTTGTTCCGTCTCCTGCAACATCGTTTGTTTTTGAGGCTGCTTCTTTGACAAGCTGTGCACCCATATTTTCAAACGGGTCTTCCAGTTCAATCTCTTTTGCAACAGTTACCCCGTCGTGCACGACTGTTGGAGCGCCCCATTTGCGGTCAAGCGCTACATTGCGTCCTCTTGGGCCAAGCGTCGTAATAACTGCCTTTGCCAGGACATTAACACCGCGGGCAAGTTTTTGCCGCGCATCATCTGAAAATTTTATTTGTTTTGCCATATGTTTTGAAATTAATTTATAATTTATTCAACAATTGCCATAACGTCTTTCTGCTCAATAAGCAGCCATTCCTCAGATCCTACTTTGACTTCGTTTCCTCCCCATTTTTTGTATAAAACTTTCTGTCCTTTTTTAACAACCATGGGGACTTTTTTTCCTTCATTATTGAGAGCTCCTTCGCCAACAGCCATAATTTCTCCAACCTGCGGTTTTTCTTTTGCACTATCCGGAAGAACTATTCCTGAAGGAGTCATTTCTTCCTGCTGAAGAGGCTTGACTAATACGTAATCAAAAAGAGGTTTGATGGAAGATCCTGTTATAGGTTTTGCCATACTGGTTTAAAAAAACAACTTATAAATAAATTTGGACGAGTCATATTGTATATAAAACTGTGCTGTTTTGTCAAGTGGATAATTCAAGTGCTAATGAAGTGTATACTTAAAAAAAGCCTCCTATTAATAAATCGTTCATTTTTCTTGCAGTTGATTGTCTCAAATGCTAGACTTTTGACTTTATATTACGTGTACTTATCCGCCACTTTGGATGCGCCGTATGAATCCGGCTTTATTTTTACGTCATACCCGCTTCCTCTTATCATTCCGACAACTTCCGTAATAAGTTCGCGGGTTTTCCCATTGCTTCCTATATCAACGTGGATTTGGATATTGTATTTTGCTATTCCGTTCTGTTTGAAAAACTGTATGAAATTCTCGGAAGACTGGAGCGATTTTGTTGCCTCCATATAAATGCGTTCTTTCAAGCTTATTTTTTTGCCGTATATTTCCCTGCTCCAGAAATAAATTCCCCCGTGTCCAACCCTGTGAATAATAAGCGCGGAAACAAAATCATAAGCGTCTTTTACTGTTTTCTGCGAGTCGGTTCCAACGATTACTTCATAGCGAGCCTGCTTGTCCGAAGCCATGTAGGAAGAAATGATTTTTTTCAGCTCTTCAAGGCTGACTTTTCCGTGCGTCGGGCTGTTATAAAACATATCCGCATATTATACCCCTTTAAAGACTCCTTTGCACGTATCCAGATAATTGTCGTAGAGCTTCATCAGCCTGCGTACATTATCGGGAATTGCTGCGAATGTATGAAGATCAATTGCCCGAACCGGCATTATTTTTGCTCCGGTACTGGTGAGGAATGCCCCCTCATATGCTGATAACTCTGCGGTTGATACTAATCTCTCCTCTCTCTTATATCCGTTTTTTCCGGCAAGATGAAGAACTATTTTTTTTGTCACGCCTTCCAGAATCATTTCTTTTGGCGCAGAAATGATGGTATTGTTTTTTATAAGAAAAAAATTTGTTCGCGTTCCTTCGGTGATATGCCCGTTTTTATTGAGAAGAAGCGCTTCATAATAATTATGTTCTCTTGCCTGCCGGTATGTTAGATAACTCTGCAGCATATTTAATGTCTTTGCATTGGGAAACAGTCTTTCGTATTGTACGGTCGTCAAAGAAACTCCTTCCCTATATAGCTTCCTGTCGGCAAAATGGGGACGAAGCGGAATAAGAAAAAGCAACACATCTTCCGGTTTTTTTCCTCCGATTAAAAGGATTTTGATGTTGTATGTTTCCTGCGCATTAAGCATATCTGCGAGATTTTTTATATATTCCGAAATAATACCGCCGGAAAAATCATGCTGCAGGGAAATACTATTTGCAGATGAAAACAGTCTTCCAACATGAAGATCCGAAAAATACGGAATACCATGCATGACACGGATATTCTCATATACTCCAAATCCGTAAGAATATTCCAGATGAAAAAGCGGAATGTTTGCCTGCTCTATCGGCAATATCTCCCCGTTTTTTGAGAAGTATTTGAAAGTGGAGATTTTTTTCATGCGGAGGGTACAGGATTCGAACCTGTGAGAGCTTGCGCTCACGAGTTTTCAAGACTCGCGCCATAAACCGCTCGGCCAACCCTCCATGATAAAAAGAAAGTGTATTATTTTTAAG
>CAYSLG010000055.1:0-1607 GCA_964431935.1 uncultured Gammaproteobacteria bacterium | reverse complement strand
CGTCCGGCTGATTGTCAATTCCGCCAAATTCTTTTACAATAATTGATTTTATTTTTTGTTTAATTTCCGGTTTTACAAAAGTTATCGTCATCTCTTTTTCTCCGCCAATACTTTCACAATCATCTTCAATTAAGATATCGGGAACAATTTTTTCTGCAATGTCTTTATAAGATTCTCCTTTTTGGCGGAAAAAAATTTGTCCTTTTGGAAAACCATATTTTTCTAAAACCGATGTGTCTTTTTTAACATCTTTGACATTCTTATGTGAACTTAAATACAAAATCTTTGCGCCTTGCAATTGCCAAGATTTTAATTTTCCAACAGCATTTCCAATTGGAATGTAGGAAATATAATCACGTACAGATAAATAATTGCCCAAATGAAAAAATCTGTACAGAACTTGATTTACCCGTTCTTTGCGAGTTGCATCCTTTGCGTTTTTATGCATGATAAGCGTGCCTTGAAGAAAAATTAAGATCGTCATTAGTAAATAATTATACTATCACTTTGCGGGTTTCGGCAAAGCGAAGGCGGAAAAACGACCCTTTCGGATTGGACGACCCGCCTTGCCGACAGACAGGTTTCAAGTTTTTCTTTGGCGGTTTTAACTATAAAATTTCTTTCAACCAATTAACCACCGCTAAAGCCGTTTGCTTTTCATGCTTAAAATAACTATGCGACGCGGTGCCAATTAGCAAAGTTTTCGATTTTTCGTTTTTGAGATCTTTTTCTGGCGAGAATACGGTCGCGTGATCGGTACCGCCATAAAAAGCCAGAATTGGAATTTTTACGCTCTCCAATTCCTTAAAATCACCACCTCTAAGAATTGGAAAGACATCTGCTTCTGCTCCATCGGCAATAATATTAAGATACGTTTCCGCAGAGATATAATACCAGCTCCATATCATGTTTGAGAGAAAAACTTTACCCTTTCCTTCAGCGACCAATTTTTTTGCTTCGGCAAAATCTCTTTCAAAATTCTTTTTTTCCGCTTCTACTCTAGTAGAACCCAGCATGTCGGGTGGAGAAGCTATAATAAGCGCTACTAAATTACTCTCTGGTTTCTTGTGGAGGTAATAAACAATCTTTACAGCTCCCAGACTATGTCCTTGTAATATGAGTTTGTCATAGCCCTTTGATTTGAAAAATTTGAGCCACGCGTCAATATCTGAAATACAATCTTCAAATTTTTCAAAAATTTGTCCCACCCTTTTATATGACTCTTTCTCACCCGCAATTGAAAGATCGGCAATAAAGTCGTGACCACTGGTATTTACAGTCAAAAATGCGTATCCGGCTTTGGTATATTCTTCAGCCATTGAGTCGAGAAATATATTCTCATAGAAGTTTCCAGCCATTCCATGAATATGCAAAACACCAGTGGAAGATTTTTTGTCCGGCTCAAAAAGCAAGCCCTCTAATCTCAAATTATCAGCAGTTGTTGTCCTGCAAAAAGTAGTTTTCATAAATTATTTTGCTAAATATTCCATTTGAGCGTCTAAGCCTTTGGCGATTTTTGGGAATGTTGCGCTTGCGGTGTCTATTGTACAAAATTCGAACCTATTTTGAAAGCAATCCCGACTAATCGCACGCTCGGAGCGCGTGGT
>CAYSLG010000054.1:4556-5262 GCA_964431935.1 uncultured Gammaproteobacteria bacterium | reverse complement strand
CTCCAATGTATCGCAACAACCACGCCGTTTTTGTATCAGACATTTATTTTCCCCAATGAAAAAATCAGAAGAATTTTTACCAAAATAGATGTCAAAGAAGTAGGGGAGGAAGAAGCAAATATCATTGTCCTGCAGGCAATTCCCGCTCTGGAAAACAGGTACAACCTTATTATCCCGTATGAAACCGCCAGAAACGCCCTGGAAAAAAGCGAATTCTATATTACCTACATCCCGTTTCCCGAAAAAACCCTTGACCTTTTGGAAAATGCCTGCATCCGTTCGGTTGAAAATCGCACAACAAAAGATGCACTCATTGTGCTTCCCGAAACCATAGATCACGTTCTCACCGAAAAAACCCATATCCCCACAACCCTTACCGATACGTTAAAACAATCACTGCTTCGCCTTGAAGAACAGCTAAGCACGTCGGTCATCCAGCAGGAAACGGCAATGAAAAAATTGTCAAACGCCTTATCCCGCTCGTTCACCCAGCTGGGAAAACGCAAAAAACCCCTTGCCTCTTTTTTATTTCTGGGCCCAACCGGCGTTGGAAAAACAGAAACCGCAAAAGCGCTTGCCCGCCTGTTTTTCGGAAACGAATCCCATCTTATCCGTTTTGAT
Source organism: uncultured Gammaproteobacteria bacterium (assembly GCA_964431935.1). Taxonomy (GTDB): domain Bacteria; phylum Patescibacteriota; class Microgenomatia; order UBA1406; family GWC2-37-13; genus CAYSLG01. Next base: position 4,641 of record CAYSLG010000054.1, on the reverse strand, counting down.
ATGTCGCTCTATCAGACAAAAGAGGGAATTTCCCATCTTATCGGCGCGCCCGACGGCAGCCGCGCGCTCGGCGTCGCCGCCCTCG
>CAYSLG010000054.1:0-4546 GCA_964431935.1 uncultured Gammaproteobacteria bacterium | reverse complement strand
GCGCGATTTTGTTATACAAAAGGTTTTCTCGGTGCTTCGCGAAAATCCGTATGCCGTACTTCTTCTTGACGAGCTTGAAAAAGCAGACAAAGATCTTTTGAATATTTTTCTTACATTGCTTGACGAAGGATATATCACCGACGCTATGGGATCGCGGGTTGACTGCAAAAATTTTATCGTCATCGCAACATCCAATGCAGGCTCTGATCTTATATACCGGCAAACCGCGCCAAACGTCAATCTGATTGACTATCTCATTGAAAAACATCTTTTTTCCCCGGAATTTCTGAATCGGTTTGACGGCGTAATCCCCTTTGCTTCTTTGCAAAAAGACGCCATGATCCGCATTGCAAAGCAAATGGTCCAATCAACCGCGGACAACCTGCGCAAACTGCACGACATCACCGTGCAAGTGTCAGATGAAACCATCGCCTCAATCGTTGAAAACAACACCCAACCGCAGTTTGGCGCACGCAACCTCCAACGGCTCATCGCCGAAGAACTGGAAAGCAAAGTTTCCCGGCTTATTCTGGAAAACAAAATTCAAAAGGGCCAAACCGTCGTGCTATAATAAAACCCGTATGGGAAAACTCATCGTCATAGAAGGTATTGATTCTTCCGGAAAAACAGTCCAGACACAGCTTCTTGAAGCGTATTTCAAAAAAAAGAACATACCGGTCAAAACCATGCATTTCCCCCGCTACGATTCGTTTTACGGCAACGTCATCTCACAATTTCTGCGTGGAGAATTTGGTTCCATTGAGGCGGTTTCTCCGTATCTTATGTCCATCCCATACGCGCTTGACCGCGCATCGGCAAAAATGGAAATGGAGGATTTTCTAAAAAGCGGAGGATACATGATTGCAAACCGGTATACTCCTTCCAATATGGCACACCAAGGAGCAAAGATCGCCAATAAACAAAAACAGGAAACGTTTATCTCATGGATTCACAAACTTGAATATGAAGTGAACGGCATCCCAAAAGAAAACATTGTTCTGTATCTTCATATGCCGTGGCACATAAGTATGCGATTGTCACAAAAAAAACAAACAAATACCCACCTCGGCGCACAGACCGATATCCATGAATCCAACGCTCTTCACCTGCAAAAAACAGAAAAGATGTACCGGCTCCTTGCCAAAAAATACAACCATTGGAAGGTGATAGAGTGCGTGCAGGGTGACACCGTTCTTTCTCCCGAAGCAATTCACCGTACCATTGTTTCATATCTATAACAAACGCTTCCTGTTTATAGTTTGCACCTCCGAGGTGAACAATGCTGTCTGCGTTCTCCTCGAAGGTGTTACCCGCTCAAAACCGATCATTTGACATTTATCCGTAACCTTTCTATAATAAGGCATGGATAAAAAACTCATTGGTCTGATGCTCTTGTTTGTACTTTCTTTTACTATTTTTATCTCTGTAATTGTATTTAATAAACCGTTAAGTACATTAACCAGAGCAAAAGAAGACGCGGAGCCGTCGGATACAAAATCCCTTATGTTTGCCTGGCCGTTGTCAACAAAAGCAGATGGAAGATCCGAAGTAACAATTAGCGTGTTCGTCCGTACGACAACCGACAAACCCCTTTCGGGAAAGAAAGTTTCCATCGTCACCAATCATGGAACGATACGGGAAGTAACCAGTGAAACCGACAAATCAGGCAAGGCAACATTCATGCTTTTTTCTGATTCTCCCGGGGTGGCGGACTTAACCGCTCTGATAGAAAGTTCTCTCTCCCTGCAGCAAAAAGTATCGGTAAAATTTGAATAACATTGTGATAATTTTATGGCCATTTCAAAAGTAATTATTCCTGCCGCCGGTTTTGGAACACGTTTTCTTCCGCAAACCAAAGCAATGCCGAAAGAAATGCTTCCGGTTGTTGATAAACCGGTTATTCAGTATGTGGTGGAGGAAGCGGTTGATTCGGGGGTAAAAAATATCATCATTGTTACCGGCTCAAATAAGCGGGCTATTGAGGATCATTTTGACAGCCCGGATGAGGATCTGACCAAAAATCTTATGCAGGGAAACAAGCAGCACCTTCTTGATGAAATACGGAAAATTTCGGAAATGGCAAATTTCATCTATGTGCGCCAGAAAGGTCCCTATGGAAATGGAACCCCTATTCTTTCCGCAGAGCCAATCATAGAAAACGAAGCATTTGCCGTGCTGTGGGGAGATGAATTTATTTATGCAAAACCGCCCCGGCTTGCCCAGATGATTGAAGTATATGAAAAATATAAGGGAGTTGTCATATCCGGCGTACGCATAGAAAAAAAAGAAGATGTAAGCCGGTACGGCATAGCCGACATTGAACAAATGGAAGACAATGTGTATAAAATCAATGAAATCGTGGAAAAACCCGAACCCGACCAAGCGCCATCTAATTTGGCAACGCATGGAGGATATATTCTTCCGCCGGAAATTTTCGGTGCACTCCGCAATGTCCAACCAAGCAGGGGCGGAGAAATATGGCTTGTTGACGCAATTAATCTTTTGAAAAAAGAGGGGGTTCCGGTTTATGCGGTTGAGATCAAAAACGGAAAATATTATGATACGGGAAACAAACTGGAATATCTGAAAACCGTCGTAGAACTTGCTCTCCAGCATCCGGAAATCAACGGTTCGTTTCTGGAATTCCTCCGAAGCCTACTCTCTCTTGCAAAACCGTCAGACCGCTGATACAATATACAAATGGAAGATACCGCAATCCGGGAAGACCAGATCGTAAAACTTTTTGAAGCAGGATCCCATCTTGGCCACAAAACAAACCGCGTCCATCCAAAAGCGAAAAAATATATCTATACCATAGAACAGGGAGTATCCATTATTGACTTAACTCAAACACACTCCGCGCTTGAGCAGGTAAAACAATTTGTAAAACAGCTTGCGAAGGAAAATAAAACGCTTCTTGTCGTTATCACAAAAAAAATCGTTTCTTCCTTTGTGCAGGAAATATGCAAAAAAAATCAGCTTCCGCACATCACAATAAAATGGCCGGCAGGACTCCTTACGAATTTTAAGACCCTTACCAAAAATATCAACGCTCTGAATCAGATGCGCGAAGAAAAAGAAAAAGGCGAGTGGGAAAAATTTGTAAAACACGAACGAACAGCACTTCAAAAAAAACTTAATAAACTTGACCGGCTGTACGGAGGTATTGCAACACTCAACAAACTGCCGGACGCGCTCTTTGTCGTTGATATTAAAAAAGAAAAAAACGCGGTAAAGGAAGCGGGAGAGAAAAACATACCGGTTGTTACGGTTGTTGATACCAATGCAGATCCTGCGCCGATTTCATATCCTGTTGTTGCAAACGACGATTCTATAACATCCATTGAATACCTCACAACCGAAATAATTTCGGCATATGCCGAAGGAAAAACCGTATGAGCGTTGACTACCAAAAATTAAAACAACTCCGCGAAGAAACGGGTGTATCATTCACTCTCTGCAAAAAAGCCCTGGAAGAAACAAAAAACAATTTGGAAGACTCCAAAAAAAAATTAACCCAGTGGGGAGCGGAAAAAGTTGATGAAAAAAAATCCCGGACAGCATCGCAAGGGTCAATTTTCAGTTATATCCACCACAATAAAAAAATAGCAACACTTCTTGAACTTCGCTCGGAAACCGATTTTGTTTCTTCAAACACGGAATTTCAGGAGCTTGGTAAAGAACTTGCCATGCAGGCTGCCTCCATGCCGGCTGCAACGGTTGAAGAATTTGTAAAACAGCCGTATATGCGCGATCCGGGAAAAACCCTGCATGATTTGTTGAAAGATGCGGTATTGAAATTCGGAGAAAACATCCAAATCGCACGATTTTTGCGCTGGGAATTAGGAGGTATGTAAACGGGTTTGAATATTGAATATTGTTTGGTTATTATGCACTATGGATTCATTTCTTTCCGATTTTAAACAAAGTGCCGAAAAAACAATTGAAAATCTCAAAGAAGATCTCAAATCAATCCGCACCGGCCGCGCAACACCCGCTATTGTTGAAAATATTATCGTCAATACGTACGGCGGACAGACAAAACTGCGCATGATGGAACTTGCAACGATTACAACAGAAGGACCGTCTATTCTTGTCATTGCTCCTTTTGATCCTTCAACCGTTAAGGATGTTGAAAAAGCAATCCTCACATCTCCCCTTGGCTTAAATCCGCACGTTCAGGGGACGCATATCAAAATCAATATTCCTTCGCTTTCACAGGAACAGCGCGAAAAATTTGTAAAGATAGTTGCGCAAAAAATAGAAGAAAGAAAGCAAACAATGCGGAATTTGCGCGACAACGGAAGAAAAGAAATCAAACAGAAATTTGAAGCAAAAGAATGGACCGAAGACGACAAATTCCGTTTTGAAAAAGAATTGGATAAAATAGCCCAAACATATATGGAACTTATTCAAGATGCCCGGGAGAAAAAAGAGAAAGAGATAATGGAAGTGTAAATACAGTTTGAAATTAAAAGTTTAAAGTTCAAAGTTGCAGTTTAATGTCAATCCTCATTTTTATCATCATTCTCGCCATACTCGTATT
>CAYSLG010000053.1:2460-5365 GCA_964431935.1 uncultured Gammaproteobacteria bacterium | reverse complement strand
CTTTGGGCGGGGTTGCGTCGGTTATGGCAACATATTTTCTTGCAGAATCGTTCTTTAATAAAAAAGTAGCGCTTTTAAGCGCTTTTTTCTTGAGTTTTTCTTCTATGCATCTTGTATTTTCACGAAGCGGTCTTGACGTTATTCATGTTTCCTGGCTTCTGCCTGTTGTATTGTATCTTCTCCATGTTGGCGCTCAAAAAAAATATGCATGTGCCTTTTTTTTCGCCGGTGTGTTTTTGGGATTTTCCCAATACTTTTATTACGCGTCGCGATTTATTCCGGCGGCAGCAATCTTTGCCTATTTTTTTTTTACGTGGAAACCCTCGCCGGTAAAAAAAATAGGAGCAGGTTTTATGATGTTTATTGTTCCCGCCTTTCTGGTATATTTGCCAATGATCGCATTCTACCTTGACAATCCTGTTTCATTTACCGGAAGAATCCAACAGGTTCAAAATATACCTTCAAGCGCATATGTATTTATATTGCAAATAATATATTCATTTAAAGCTTTTTTCACACCGTCTTCATCAATTTCCTGGCACTTTTTTTCTTCCAGATTTCTTACCATATTCAACTCCGTATTATTCGGGTTTGGAATATGTATGTCTTTTTTTAAGATACAGGATAAGATGCGGTCATATTTTGTTGTTTATTTTTGGATTTTTGTTGGCACCATACTTGCGGGCGCATTAACACTGCCGCCGCCGCAGGCATCGCGGTATCTTATCTTTATTCCTGTTATAAGCATCATAAGTGCATTGGGCATCCACATCGCCTTATCATATGTCCATAAAAAAATCGCCTTTCCCGTTTTTATACTCATAATTGCGCTCTACAGTTTCTTCAATCTCTCCGCATACAAAAAGCATGAATATGTTGAATCGTTTCAGCATGATATACATACACAGATCGCAACATATGCAGGCCGCTATCTGCAAAAAAAGAATACCGCATCCCATATATATTTTTTAGGAGATGCCGCTATGTATTATCAAGCTGTTCCCACACTTCCCTATCTTACAAAAAAACAAGGAATGGATATATTTGCTCCTCTTGATTTTCAAACAATAAGCGGGTTGAAACCGGGGAAAAAAATATTTATCATTCTTCCGGGTCGTGAAAAAGATTTGCATATGGTATCTCTTGCTTTAAAAGGAGAAAGAAAATTATTTTACAATCCATTGGGGGTGTTTCTTTTTTGGATATTTGAAGAAGTATAGGTATTCTCAAAAATCATCACTTTCGGATGGTCGTAAACCGTAAAGGATTCGTCGGCAGACGAATCGTCAAACATAACACACCGGGAAGTGAAGGGAATACACAGCCGGGGATATGAAGTAAATTCTTTTATTTTTTTATACTGTGTTTTATTATCCAGCAGATCTTTGTAAAATCTGCTCATGAGAGGATATTTTTCCGGAAGAGGCATAATGCTTCCCCATCCCCTGTTTGAAGAAAGCACATAGTAATCCGCTTTTGCAAGCATCGCATTCATTCTTTCCCATTTATCATCCGTATCCCCCTCAAAAACCGGCAGCAATTCCACATAAAACTGCTTGCCAAACATTTGCGGAACCGAAAACGGCAGCGGATCATCCCAGTATTCTCCCAAAATCACGCTTTCCGAAGGAATATGTTGGTACATCCACGCGGATGCCGCAATGCGGGAGTGTTTTTGCATATATATTGAGGAAAAGGAGAGTGGCCAAATAAGAAGCAAAATAAAATATAAAATATAAAATATAAAAAAGCGGAAACGGGAAAAAAGAAAACTAAGGCCGATGGCGCCAAAAATGGCAAAAAACGGATACAGGAAAAGGAAATACCGCATGGCTTGGGAAAATTGTGTTGACTGGTAGAAAAAAAACAGCGCACACCACAGAAGTATGGCTTTTAATATATATTTCTTTTTTTGTTGCAGTATCCGGCATATTCCCAAAACAACCGCAATAAAATACGGTATCCCTATGCCGAAAAAAGCAATATTTTGCAGGCTGAAAAACACGGGTCTCTTTCCTATCCATTGGATTGCCGGCGGAAACCACACGTCTTTTCCCTCCCATGACTTCAGAAGTTTGATATTTGCATAAAACGCCTCTGATATGCGCGGATCAAACAAGCTCGGGTTTTGAAACAGGTAGGGATCGGCAAACCGCAGAGCAATATATCCGATAATTCCAAATATCAGCAGTATATTCTTTTCTTTCAGTCCGATAACCAAAAGAATCAAAGGAAGCATGAAAACCGCGCTTGCTTTTGAAGCCAAGGCAAAACTAAAAAACACGGCGGATAGAACAACATGCAAAACATTCCCTCGTACATAAAATTTCAAAGCACAATACAGACTTGCAAATACAAAAAAATTGAGAAACGTATCAACCGCGTAAAAATGGGAAAGCTGTATGGGAAGAGGCGCAATAGCATATAAAAAAGCGCCGAAAAATTTTATCCGCTTGGAAAAACCGAATAAAACCTCAAACAACTCAAGCATCTTATATACCATAACAACTACAAGCATGTCAAAAAACGCAGAAAAAGCCCTTCCCTGCAGGGTAAAGGCATTATATGAATCGTTTCCGAGTAACATAGCAAAGATTTTGTTCAGCGTTGACGGCAAGGATCCGTATACAAAAAATTTGTATCCTGCATTTGCGGGATTCAACGGCGATACCTGTTGATTGAAATAGTCAAATATATTCCTCGGAAGAGTTTGCGCATTCCCCACCATGGTCAAAAACCGCTCATCCGGATGCAAGTGCAAATTGTCGTCCCAATGTATATTGTTGAACCGAAGCAAAAAAGCAACAAGAAGTAGTATGAAGAAGATTAATCTTTTTTTATCCATTTCAGTATATTAAGCAGGTTTTTTCCTTCTTTTTTAATAACAAGGAGTCTTCCTTTTTTG
>CAYSLG010000053.1:0-2450 GCA_964431935.1 uncultured Gammaproteobacteria bacterium | reverse complement strand
AGAGTGACAAGATCACTTTAAAAAGTCCTTCGGATTTTTCTTCCTTTACAATAAGTTTCGCTTTGGAGAGATTCGGAATTTTCTTAATCCATACCTGCAGGTGGGTAAAAAAACCGCCGAGAATCCGGCGGCTTTCTTTTGAGAGGTTTTTATTAACAATCTCAATCTCCTTGCTGTTATACGCTCTCAGTAAAAAAGCCAGCAAATCTCTAGTTGTAATAATTCCTATGGGATGGCGCGCGTTATCTACGACAACAACACTTCCGATTTTTTTTTCAAGAATCATTTTTAGAGCGTCTTGAATATAGTTTTCTTTTCCGATGGTAAGAACGTAACTTTTTGCAAATGTTTTGACTCTCTGGTGTGTCAGGCTTATTTTTACGCCGGCTCTATCTCCCCGCTCCTCGCGGTGCCTTGGAGCAATGAGAAAAGAAATAAGATCATAATGACTCAAAATTCCTTCTAATTTCATTTCTTTGTTGATAACGACAAGTTTTGAAATTTTGTTTGTTTTGAACAATGTCAAAGCATTTGCGATACTGTCTTCATTGAAAATGGTGATAACCGGCATCTTTTTTGTTTTCAACACTTCTTTTATCTTTATTTTGAATGAGAAAAACTTGGCAAAAGAAGCCAGCAGATGCCGCGCCGAAACAATACCGATAAACATATCCTGTTCGTCAAAAACCGGCAGATAGTGAACCTTTGATTCAATCATAAGTTGCGCAACTTTCTCAAGCGAGAAGTTTGTTTTTATCTTTGGAGGATGATATAAGCAATGATCAACTCGCGCATTGCCGGGATGCGAGCTCTTGATAAGACAATAATACGGATTAATTACTCCCAGCAATTTTTGCTCCGGGGAAAAAACAAACGCTGCGTCATGAGACGTTGAAAGTTTTGCAAGCGCGGTAGAAAGCAGGTCATATGACGAAATCCGTATAATGTTTTCCGTTTTAAGAATGTCCCTGACTTTCATAGGGATAAAGATAAAAGAAACGATAATAGCGTTGTAACTCCCCAACCGGTTGCTCCTTTGTTATACGATGAACCGGCAATATCAAGGTGAATCCATTTTGATTTTTTTACAAATTCCGAAAGAAACAACGCTGCGGTAATTGTCCCACCATATCTGTTTTTACTGATATTGCTCAAATCCGCAATATCGCTTTTCATAAGCTTAAGATATGGTTTGTATAAAGGCAATTCCCATACCTCTTCTCCCTCTTGTTTTGCGGTTTTTGCAAATGAATTAAGCAGACTGCGATCATTTCCAAGCATGGCGGTAATATCGGTTCCCAAGGCAACCATACATGCGCCGGTCAGCGTCGCAAGATCAACAATCGCCTCCGATTTCAGATGCAATTCTGCATACGCAAGTGCATCGGCAAGCGCCATTCTTCCTTCCGCATCGGTATTAAGCACTTCAATTGTTTTTCCGTTGAGGGCGGTGACAACATCTCCGGGTTTCATGGCGGTTCCCGACGGCATATTTTCACATGCGGGAAGAATACCATACACATCTGTCTCCAAAGAAACATCAGCCGGCAAACGGGCTAAGATACTAAAAAGCCCCAATACTGTTGCGCCTCCTGCCATATCAATTTTCATATCTTCCATGGATTGTGCGGGTTTGAGAGACAATCCTCCGGAATCAAAAGTAATTGATTTACCGATAATAGCAATGCTTTTGTCTGTTTTTTTCTTGGATTTGTAATGAAGCACGATGAATTTTGGTTCTTTGTCGCTTCCCTGCGCAACAGCCAAAAATGCGCCCATCCCGAGTTTTTTGCATTCGTCTTTTTCAAGAAGCTGTACGTCAATTGCTCCTTTTGATTGTTTTTCAATATCAAACGCATGCTGTACCAGTGTTTCCGGATGTACGTGGGATGAGGGTTCATTGACAAGATTGCGCGTCAAATATATTCCCTCACCAATTACTGTCCCAAACAATACTCCTTTTTTTATTTCGTCGCTTTGTTGTTCTGCAAATATATTGAATTCTTGAATGATGTGTGTTTTTTTCCGCTTTGTTTTCCGAATTCGTACAGCTCAATACCGAGATTTTTTTCATAAAACAGGGATGCTGTTTTTTTTTTAAGTGGCTGGATTTTTTTCACCGCAGAAGAGATGAGTTTTTTGAAGGTTGATGCGGAAAATCCTGTGGATTTTCCCGCTCCGGCAATGACAATATATTCATATATACCCTGCGGTTCAATGATTAAGACTTGGTCTTCTTTTCCTTCAAATGCAAATTTTTCTATTTTTTTTGCAATGATTCCGTTCAGTTTTTGGTCAAGAAGCAGGATGCGGGGGTCTTTTTTTAGTTCGTTTTCAAAAACAGGACAGATGAGCACTTCGCCTTTGCCGGGGAACGGTGATACCCCGACCGTAATGTTCATCGCCATATCATATCTTAATCGCAGGACTGAAAAGAGTCAAGGGGAAGA
>CAYSLG010000052.1:0-5414 GCA_964431935.1 uncultured Gammaproteobacteria bacterium | reverse complement strand
GTTCAATAAAAACCACGTGGCATCAGGAAACGAAAGCGGAGTCAGCTGTCCCGAATACGTAAAAGTTGCACAAGCATACGGACTTCTTGCCGTGCGAATCAAAAATCACGCAGACATGAAGAAAAAAATTGATATGGTATTGAGATCTCCCGGACCCATGGTATGCGATATTAATGCGGTAAGACATCTCATGCTTAACCCAAAATTATATGCGCGCAAAAATCCCGACGGAACATTTTCTTCTCCTCCTCTTGAAGATATGGGGCCATTCCTGGACCGGGAAGAATTTAAAAAAAACATGCTGATTCCATTATGGGAACAATGAAACGGATTCTTATAACAGGAGGCGGCGGGTTTGTCGGAAAAAATCTTACCGAAAATATTTTAAAAAAGAAGTATGCTCTTCTTGCTCCCACAAGCAAAGAACTTAATCTTCTTGATGAAGCCGCAGTAACAGACTATATTCTCCAAAATAAAATTGAAATCATTATTCACGGAGCAAATATCGGAGGCGGAAGAAATACAATCGGCATGGTTGATACTATCCATACAAATCTGCGGATGTTTTTTAATGTGGTCCGCAATACTCGCTTGGTAAAAAAAATAATTCATTTCGGATCTGGAGCGGAGTACGACAAAAGCAGGCCTTTACAATCAATTTCAGAAACCGAATTTGATAAACATGTTCCTCAGGACGATTATGGTTTTTATAAATACGTATGTTCAAAATATATTGAACAAGATACAACCAATAAATTGGTTTGTCTTCGTTTGTTTGGCATATATGGTAAATATGAAAATTATTTATTCAAATTTATTTCCAACGCGATTGTAAAAAATCTATTACGCCTCCCCATCACCATCATGCAGAATGTATATTTTGACTATATGTATATATCTGACCTTGCTCCCATTATTTCTTTTTTTATAGAACATACGCCCAAATATAACCATTACAATATCGCAACAGGTAAAAAAATAGATTTGATAACTTTAGCTGGTATAATAAACAGCATTGGTAGTTTTAAATCGGAAATTTTTGTTCGCAACCCCGGACTGCAAAATGAATATTCGGCAAACAATAAAAGATTGCTGCAAGAAGTTCCTGTAGAATTTACTTCTCATGAAAAAGCTATTGAAAATTTATATGCTTGGTATAAAAAAAATCTGCACAAATTTGATACTGAAACAATTAAAAAAGATCCATACATTCAACACATCAAAGTAAAAAAATGAAAAACTCGCACGTTCTCCTCACCGGCGCATCAAGAGGAATCGGAAATACGTTGTATTCCGTATTGCAGAAAAAAGGCTACATAGTAATTGCGCCAACAAGAAAAGAACTTAATCTTGCCGATCAAAAATCCGTTGACGCCTATATCAAAAAAAATATGCATTTGGATATTAATATTGTTATTAACAATGCCGGAGTCAATCTTCCCCAATATATTGACGAACTTGAAGAAGAAAATATTAACCAAACCATGCAGATTAATTTAATTTCTCCTATTAAAATTATTAAGGGATTTGTCGGCAAGATGAAAGAAAAAAAATGGGGAAGAATAATCAATATCTCTTCAATATTCGGCATAGTCGCACGCGGGAAACAGGTATTGTACGCATCAACAAAACACGGAATCAACGGCGCAACAAAAGCATTAGCCTTGGAATTGGGTCCGTATAATATTTTGGTTAATTCTGTATGTCCGGGTTTTACAAATACCGATCTTGTCAAAAGAAATCCGCCGGAAAAAAATACAGCTATTGCAAAAGAGATTCCGCTTGGCAGATTTGCCGAGCCGGATGAAATTGCCGAATTGGTGCTTTTTTTAATCTCTGAAAAAAATTCCTATATAACCGGCGCGGAAATTGTTATTGATGGAGGATTTATCTGCAGATAAATATATGAAGCCGTTTATTATTCAATCAAAAATAAAACCCTTCTCTGTTTTTTTCACGGATACGTTTGATTGTATTGATTCATTCCTTTCCATTCCTCATTATGTTGTTATTGTAGGATCTGTCGTATATTCCATTTATAAAGAATCCATATTTAATAAATTTCCAAAAGAAAAACTTATTGTTATTCCGCTGGATGAAAAAAGAAAAACGCTTGATACAGTAATGTATATTTATAAAAAACTTTTATCGTTTTCCGCAAAAAAAAACCTGACAATTATTTCGTTCGGCGGAGGAATCAATCAGGATGTTGTGGGATTTGCCGCCTCAACTTTGTACCGCGGTATTGAATGGATTTATATTCCAACTACGGTACTCGCACAGGCAGACAGCGCAATAGGCCTGAAAACATCCTTAAATTTCTCTTCCTATAAAAATGTCGTCGGAACATTTTATCCTCCTTCTTCCATTTATATTAATCCGCACTTTTTAAAAACCTTAAAAAAACAGGATTATTACAGCGGCATCGGAGAAATTATCAAATTTTTTCTCATGCAGAAAGACGCTGCTAAAAAAATAAACGAATCTGTTTCTGATATAGAAAAATTGAGATCATTTGAAAGCGCTGAATTTGTGGCGGGCATGATAAAAAAAAGTATTGAAATCAAATTGAGCTATATGAAAGGAGATGAGTTTGATCAAGGAAGAAGAAATCTTCTCAATTACGGACACGAGCTCGGACACGCTCTGGAATCTTCATCTCAATTTAACATTCCCCATGGCATCGCAATAACAATCGGCATGATATTTGCAAACCTTGTTTCCCATAATAGAAAATGGATTGACAAAAAATTGTTTGATGAAATCAATGCAAGACTTCTTCTTCCGAATATTCCCGACAAAAAATTATTGAAAAAACAATATTTTTCTTATATCTCCCTGTTAAAAAACATGAAAAAAGATAAAAAAAGAATTTCGGAGAAATTGGTATTAGTACTCCCGCAAAAAGATTTTTTACTTGTAAAAATTACCGATCTTACCGATATAGAATTCAAGAAAAATTTGCATGAATTAAAGAAGATTATTTTTGTGACATGATATAATGCATGCATTGCTATGAAAAAAATTATCTCCGTTGTCATACCAACATATAATGAAGAAGCAAATATCATATACGCATATGAAGAAACAAAAAAAATATTTAAAAAACTCCCAAAATATACCTACGAAATAATCTTTACCGATAATAACAGTTCTGACAATTCCCGCGTTATTATTCAAAACATTATTAAAAAAGACCCGAAAGCAACCGCTCTTTTTATGTCTCGTAATTTTACTTCTGAATATTCTTCACATGCCGCAATGAAACACGCGATAGGCGATGCATTGACTATTCTTGATTGCGACCTTCAAGATTCTCCTGATGTTATCCCGACATTTATACAAGAATGGGAAAAGGGCTATCAGGTTATCATCGGAGTACGCAATAAAATAAATGATGCTCCTTTTATGAAACTTGTCCGGAAATTATTTTATATCCTTTTCAAAAAACTTGCGGATATTGATATGCCTCTCAATGCCGGCAGTTTTTGTTTTCTTGACCGAAAAGTACTTGATGCAATAAACAGCCTTCCTGAAAAAAACCGTTTTTTCAGGGGATTGCGGGCATGGGTAGGTTTCAAAGTAAAAGAAATTGAATATGAACGGAAGGAAAGAAAGTTCGGAACAAGTAAAAATTCTATATGGGACTATGTTCGGGATGCACAGCGGGGTCTTTTGGGTTTTTCATACATTCCTCTGGATATTCTGACATCGTTTGGATTTTTTCTTGTTTTTATTTCTTTTATTTTTTTATTTTCCTACTTAAGTATTGTCCTGTTTTACGGAAATCCCATCAATGCCTCCATACCTCTTCTTCTTGCAATTGTTTTTTTTGGAGGCATACAAATGCTTGCGATAAGCATCGTGGGAAAATATATTCAAATTATTGTGGAAGAAGTAAAACAAAGACCCACATATATTATTGATGAAATAATAAACGATCATGGATCAAAAAAAAATTTTCTTGAAATATATAAAAAATAGTGTTATTATGCACATGTTTTAATTAAAAATTAATTTTAATAAAACACACATGAATACTCTTGAACTCAAAATGGTTTCTCACTTAAAGGACATGAATAAAAAATTCAATGTTCATGAAGTAAAAATGGAATTTGAGGCAGAGGGAACAAGGTTGTATGAAGCGATGTGTTTGAAAAAAATTGCAAGCGCCGCAGAACTTGGACTGGTATTCAAAATCGGAGGACCGGAAGCGGTAACCGATATGTTTTATGCGCAGAATCTCGGCGTTTCCGGCGTTATTGCGCCGATGGTGGAAAGCGGATACGCCATGAGAAAATATCTTGAAGCAATCCAAAAATATTTTCCCGAAGATCTTCGCAAAACCGTTCATTTCGGCGTTAATATAGAAACGCACCAGGCATACAAACAGCTTGATGATATTCTTAGCCAGAAACTTATTCATCTTATTGATACGGTTACTTTGGGAAGAGTTGATATGGCAGGATCGTTGAATATTGCGCGCTCAGATCTAAACAGCGAAAAAATTCTGGAAATTGCGCTGGATATGTTCGCTCGGGTAAAGAAAAAGGGGGGATTCCGAACAACTATGGGAGGAGGAATTGCGAAAGAATCCCTTCCGTTTATAAAAAAACTCGTTGATAAAAAACTTCTTGACCGGGTGGAAACAAGAAAAATCGTGTTTGATCTATCCAAGGGCACAAACCATCTGGAAGAAGGAATCATCGCTGCAAATAATTTTGAATTTATGTGGCTTGAAAATAAAAGAAATTATTACAAAACTATTGCAAGTGAAGATGATTTGCGAATCGTGATGTTATTAAGCAGAATTCCGTAACACGGCTTCATACCATTTTTTAATCTGTTTTACAGTCTCCCGCACCGTATGCTTCGGCTTCCAACCGAGCATGTTTTTGATCTTTTCATAATCAAGCGACTGGTAGGGGATTTCGTTTTTGGCGGTATTTAAGATTTTGTATGGTATCTTGCGTTTCAGCGTTTTTTCCATCTCCCGTATAAGATCAAGAACAGAAAGAGTGTCATCCGACCCGAAGTTGAATGCTTCTCCTTTTACTTTTTCCATGTTGGATGCAAGAAGAAGATACCCTTCAACTACGTCTTTCACATAGAGGTAATCGCGCACGTATTTCCCGTTGCTTCGTATTTCAAGCGTTTCTTTTTGGATAAGCGACTTCATTACTCCCGGGATAATGCGCGAAAAATTCAAGTCTCCCTCGCCGTAAATATTGCCAAACCGCGTGGTAACAACCGGAACATGGTATGTCTTGAAATACGTATGGGAGATAAGGTCCGCTGCAGACTTTGACACTTCGTACGGATGATCTCCCCTCAAAGCATCTTTTTCTTTGTATTTGCCTTTTTCCAGTTTTCCGTATGCTTTGTCAGACGATGCAACAATAATCCCTTTCACT
>CAYSLG010000051.1:0-5759 GCA_964431935.1 uncultured Gammaproteobacteria bacterium | reverse complement strand
CCATTGATCTGCCCCTTTGGTTTTAAGCTTTCCGTATATAAAAATCCAACAACAAGAATGACGATAAAAAAAATAGCAATAAGCATAAAAGATTGTTCTTTTTTCATATTTATACTCCTCTTAACAAATAAAAAATTATTCCCAACAAAGTTAAAATACCAATTACAGACATTATTATATTCCACATCTTTGAATTTTTCATTATCATTTGTAATCCCATACCAATTAACAACACCGGCCAAAAGCGCCATAAAGAATTCCAAACATCCCATGAAATAATATGAAGATTATTTAAAAGAAGAAGAATTCCTATAACAATAAGAACCATTGCGCCGGTAAAATTGTTTTCTTTCATGACCGAAAAAATATTGAAATCCCTAATCCAACAAGAAGCAGTGGCCATAATTTGATAATATCCCCCATATGAAAATATCCGAAGTTGCTAAACAAAAATAGCACTCCGATAAAAAGAATGGAAAAACCAAGCCAACGCTGGGAGCTTTCTGCCTTATGCATATTCCCTGTGTTTTTTACAAAATTCTGCGCTTTTTCCTTTATTTCATGAATATTTTCCTGAAAAGAAGAATGAAAAGAAAATCCTCCGTGACGACGTGAAGGAATAAGTATCCATAACACAAAATATATAAAAATTCCCGATCCGCCGAATAAGGTAATTAATACAAACAGAATACGAATAAATATCGGGTCTACCTCAAAATATTCTCCTATTCCTGCGCATACTCCTGCAATGATTGTGTTTGAATCAGAGCGGAATAAAGTTTTATGTTGTTGTTTCATAACATGAAAATAGTTTAACACAATAATTATATTATAAAGGATTAGTTATAGAAGAAAAAAAGATATTATACGCGTTATCTGCTCCAAAAAAGGCAGCCCTTCTTCCAACAAATTGTTTTGAAAAAGAATAAAATAACGATGGATTACCTTCTTTCAATTGAAAAAAACTCGTGCTAAAATACCACCCCAAACTGTTGATAGGAAATTTTCTTTTGGTACATCTATCTTCCATATTTTCTAATTCTTTTTTTATATCATAATCTTCCGTTTCTCTCTTTGTAATTCCTTTCCCCTCCCAAAATTTTATCAATTCAAGATATACGGTAGAAAAACCAACCACATAATCATAATGGGAAAACATTTCGGTCAAAAAATTTAGTGAGCTCGGTAAAAAAAATTTTGCTTTTTCGGTAAGTCTATTTGGTAAAAGAATCGTATCTCCCCATTCCTCCATTGTTCTTTGCGCCTCTTTGATTACAGCATTAGGATTTCTTTTATTTTTTTCCGTATCAGTGTCTTCTTTTTTTTGTGAAAAAAAATCTTGCAATATTAATTGCGCTCTTTCTGTTGAAAAATATTGCGGAGGTTTTATTGCCGCTTTTTTTTCCAATTCTTGGCTTACATATGTATTTGCGATAAGACCGTACATATCTGCCATTCCTGTAAATAGACCCATGGGCTCTATATTTGTATATACATCAGGAAGAGAGGTAAGACTATGAAATAAAGAATATATTGGCTTATGCGCTTTCATAAAATATTTTTTTTGAAGATTTTCCCATTCTTCCTTATTTTCAATTCGGAATTTTTTTAATGCCCGGCCCATTCTTTCTATCTGCCTATCTATTTCTTCATAAGTAACCGTTAATAATCTTTCTCCCCTTAATTCCTCTCTGCTTTTTAACAAAGAAAACATTAACCTATATCCAATCTGATATCCAGAATTAATATAAATTGTCCTTATAGGAATAAGACGATAATCATTGAGCGCTTTGTTCGGAAAATCTAATAAAGGTTGAGAGATTTCCGGGTGTTGTTTGTTTATGCTATATTGCCCTTCTATATTTGAGGCAGATAATTTTCCGTTTTGAATGCTAAAAGGAGGAAGACGTAAATGAGCGGTCTCTACTTTAGCTCTAAATCTCGGCCATGCCCTTTTTAGTTCTGGCATAAGTATGATACTATCATACTTTACAGTTCATTTCCAGTCCCGATTTCACTAAAACAAATGCTTTTCGCAGGGGCAGGCGCCCGGGGAAGGAGAGTTTTCTATGATTTGTTTTACAACCTCAATTGATTGCAGTTTTTTTACCAAGGAATT
The DNA here is from genome assembly GCA_964431935.1 of uncultured Gammaproteobacteria bacterium. Taxonomy (GTDB): domain Bacteria; phylum Patescibacteriota; class Microgenomatia; order UBA1406; family GWC2-37-13; genus CAYSLG01. The sequence continues at coordinate 3,640 of CAYSLG010000051.1, read as the reverse complement.
CTTATCTTTTTTCTGCACAATAATATGAATATCCTGGCCGGTGTTGATGGTAAAATACGCTTCCAATCCTTCTTTTCTCCATTTCTGTATCTGCTTCATCATTATAAGCGTCTGCGGAGTCCAATACAGAAGAGATGGCCTTGACGTAATCATGACCGCATGCATTTCAAGCGCCTCTGCCTCTATCAATTCTCCAAATTGGGTAAAATCTTTTTTTTCAATGAGTTTTTTGCACAGTTCTATCTTGTTTTTCATGCGGGCAATACGAGGCTGGAAAAAAGGGCTTACCACTGCGCATGTGTGACCTTGCGATGTGGGAACTTCTTTTTTTTCGGTGCTTACAATTGCAACAATATTAACAATGGCCCAGTAATCCGGAGGAAATATTGACGCCGCATAGGAATCATCATTCTTTTCTCCCTCCAACCATTCCACAAACCCCGATGGAATTGACCGGCATGCAGATCCCGATCCCTGGCGCGCAAGAATAGAAAGCTCTTTTTCCGAAAGATCCAATCCCGCTGCTTTTGTCCCTGCCAAAGTCAAAGCGGCAAATCCGGAAGCAGAAGAAGAAAGCCCGGTGCTTTCCGGGAAATTATTTTCCGATATTATTTTTGCTTTTATCTGAATATTGGCAATCCGCCGTATTCTGTCAAGATGCCGGACAACTCTTTTATATGCCGTATCTTCTCTTTTTTTTCCATTGATTATCACCTCATCGGCATTATATTTTCCATCAAATTCAACGGTTGTTGTTGTTGAAAGATTGTCAAGATTCATGGAAATGCTTCCATTTACCGGAATATTCAGAAGATGATCTTTCTTCCCCCAGTATTTGATAAAAGCGATATTTGACGGCGCGATTGCGGTTGCTTTCATAATAATTGAATTTCCTCCAAACTTTTTACAGCGGTTGGGGCAATTTTTTCCAACATATTTTTAATTTGTCCTCTACTGAAAAATTCAACCTTTTCAACTTCTTGTTTGTTAATAGTAAATGGCCCATTATATCTCGTTTTATATATCGCCATCATTTCTGTTTCTAATCCGTCTCCTTTAATAAATTTGTCAATAAAACTTAATCTTGATGTTACTCCGATTTCTTCTTGTAATTCCCTTCGTGCTGCTTGTTTATAGGTTTCCCCTTTCCCTACATGTCCTGTTGCTGAAATCGTATACATACCGGGCCATTTCTTTTTTAATTTACTTCTTTTTTGAAGAAGAATCTCTCTTTTATCATTGATTATGATAACCGCCACTGATCTGTGAATTAAATTTTTATTACTATGACATTCTTTGCGAGTTTTATGCCCTAAAATCTTATCGTTCTTATCAACGACTATAAACAATTCATTTTGATCATCCATATACTTTATCAACTTGATCGTAAAAATAAATCATATTATTAGTAAGGTTCTGGACAGGCCCACTTAAGCAAGGTAAACTCGCTAAGCGAAACAAGCCAGAATGGCAAATTACTTTATATGACAACACAAAAAAAGTTTTGTCGTCAAATTACAGAGTATGTATCGATACATACTCTGTTTTTACTTTGTAATTTGAACGCCCGGCGCATTGGTGTTAACATTCATTATTATTCCGCCTGCGGTTTGTATTGCTTTTTTTACTTCTTCTCTGTTTTCATCAGGCGCTAGTGCTATTATACAATCTCCTCCTCCGGCGCCGGAGAGTTTTGCTCCGTATGCTCCCGCACGGCAAGCGGCATTAATCATACTGTCAAGTTTTTCCGTGCTTACTCCAAGAGATTGTAAATACTCCTGATTCGTATTCATAAGCTCTCCTGCTGTTTTCCAATCTTTTTCCAAAAGGGCTGTTTTTGCTTTTTCAACCAACTTGGTAATTGTATTAAAAATAGTATGAACAAATTCGGGTTTCTCTTGTTTTAACTTGGCAACGTGCCTGACCAATGTCGGCGTATCCGCCTTTATTCCGCTATAGACGACGATGAGGGGAATTGAATTAATCTCCTCTTGTACACCTCCGAGGAGAACGGTCCGTCCACCTCGGGGATGCACAGGTTTAATAAAATACAATGTTCCGCCATAAATTCCTGCGGCAACATCAAAGCCGGAAATAGTTCCCTGGATTTCCGAAACGGTTTTATATGCAAGATCAAACAACTCCATATTATCCAATTTCATATCCAGTAATTCGGACAATCCCTTGATTACACATATTGTTGATGCGGAAGATGACCCGAATCCGAAAAGAGAAGAGAATTCCGAATGCGTTGTTATTTTTACTCCGCCGGTATACGGACAATTCTTCAAAATGTTCTTGACGGCGATTTCAACAAATCTTGCTCCTTTGGGTATTTCTCCCCGTCCAATTTCTTTTATAGGTTTTTTATATCCGGTTACTCCTACATCATTTGCATCAATTTCAAGAAAAGGATCATCGATCAGCTCAACAACCGCCTGCATTCTTTGATTAATCGCAGTCACGATACACGGATGTCCATAGACAACACTGTGTTCTCCGAATAACATCAATTTTCCCGGCGCGGAAACAGATATTTGAGACATTATAAAATTATAAGTTAATAAACAATTTTTACTCCCTCAACCCCCAATTCCGCCTGAAAATACGGTAAATTATATTTCTTTGCAACAATTTTTAACTTTTCAACATTGCTATGATACGCCAAAATCACACCGACTCCTTTTTGCACCCCTCCTCCTCCGCAGATTTTGCCGGCTCCCCCAATTTTTTCAATATCGCGGATGATTGATTGGGCAAATACAGAAACAACACCGATTGATTCAAGATTTTTTTCTCCTTCTTTTATGATTGTAATCATTTCATTTTCTCTCTGGTTTTTCATCGCCGAAACAAGCTCTCTTGTCAAATGTTCTTGACTATGTAAAAATCTTTCAACAGTTTCAGGATTTTTTTCATAGAGTGCTTTTACATGCGCAACCATTTCACCGGTTGTCTCTTCGGGTTTTCCGGTATTAATAATCAAAAAGTTTTTTGAAATGTTTGCGGAAAGGGTAAATGATAATTGTTGAATAATTTTTAAATCTTCTGTTTCCTTGCGAAACCATGCCAATCCGCCGAAACAAATTGCGGAATTATCCCCTCCCGACGGCATTCCATGTACTCTTTGCTCTGCGCGGAAAGCAATCTCATTAATTGCTGTTTTATCAAACGGTTTGTTGAGAAATGCGCTTATTGCGGCTGCTGTTGCAACTGCTGTTGCGGCAGATGATCCGAGCCCTGCTCCTATGGGGATTTCTGATTGTACAGAAAGATTGAATCCTGTTTTCGGTTTTTCTTTGTAATATGAGAAAACGTCTTTTATCGTCAGCAGTATATGATCTGATGGATGTATTTTTGTTTTATTGGGATTTTGAGAGAGTATTTTTATCTGTGTATCGGTTCGTGGGGTTACCTCAATATAACACCGCAGATTAACGGTCGTCAGCATTGCCGGCTTTCCGTATACAACCGCGTGTTCGCCTAAAAAATGAATTTTCCCCGGAGCAGAAGCCCGTATGACAGGTGACATCGTACGTTATTATATCAGGAAACGCTTTACCGGACAAGAAAGTAATCTATGATTTTTTCAAAGAGGGTTTTTTGCGTTGATACGCCTTGAACGGTTGGGGCAGGTTGA
>CAYSLG010000050.1:0-5805 GCA_964431935.1 uncultured Gammaproteobacteria bacterium | reverse complement strand
ACTTTGAAAACCACATACTGGTCTCCTTTTCTTGAACTATGAGGATGGGGAATTCCTTGTCCGGCAAGCCTGACTGCAGTTCCTGTCTGGGTACCCGGCCGTATGCGCAATTCCATTACTCCATGCAAGGTTTCCACCCGAACCGATCCTCCAAGCACAGCCAGAGGAAAATCAATCTGCTTTTCCAAATAAATATCCTGATTCTCTCTTTTAAAATGCGGGTGAGGAGCAACTCTAACCTGTAGATAAAAATCGGAGAATTGTATGCGCGTTCCGTCGTCAACGCCTGCTGGGATTTTTATTTTTTTTGCCGCATTGCCGATACGCACTTCCTTTTCTACTCCGTGTACCGCTTCGTCAAATGTAATCTGCGCTTGATATGTCGGTCTGCGTTGCGCGCGCCCTCCGGAAAAAGGAGACTGGAATCCAAAAAACTGTTCAAAAATTTCAAACGGATCGGAAAATCCTTCTGTGGAAAAATCGCCGAAAGGAGACTCTCCGCCATATGATGTATACGTATAACGGAACGGTCCTTGCCCACCATATCCCTGTTGTCCTGTGCTTGATCCGCCTCCTGCTCTTTCAAACCCTTCATGCCCATACTCGTCATACATTGCTTTTTTCTTGGAATCCGAAAGGACTTCATATGCCCTATTTACTTCCTTGAATTTTTCCGTTGCCTCGGCGGATTTATTCCGATCAGGATGCCATTTCAAAGCTTGTTTCCGATATGCTGTTTTTATCTCTGTATCCGATGCGTTTTTTGAAACTCCAAGAACTTCGTAAAAATTTTTCATATAAGGAACAGGTGGCAAAGCTGGAAGGGTTTCCCGACAGCGCGCAATACTATTAAGGCTGCCACAAAATATAAAAAAATAATAAAACTATGTACTTTCAATTTCCCAATATTAACACATCAATACCATGAGCACTGGCGGGAAGGAAAGCTTTGACAGAATCTGGAAAATTTTTTTAAAATAAATCTTTTAATTTACAACCTCTCCTTCTTCAACATCTTTTTTCTTTTCATCTACCTTCTTATCATCTTTTTCCTCTTCCTTTTCCTCACTCTTTTTCTCCTCAGGCTTTTTTTGTTCATACATATGTTGTCCGATTTTCTGCAAAGCATCGGAAAGATCTTTTGTCTTTGCTTCCAAATCCTCCTTTGATCCGCTTTCCAGAATATCTTTCAGGGTTTTTATTTTCTCCTCCACTTCCTCCCGTATTTCTTTCGGCGTTTTCTCTCCGGCATCCTTCAAGGCTTTTTCACTGGTGTATATTATACTGTCTGCCTTATTTCTTGCTTCTATGGTTTCTTTTACTTTTTCGTCTTCCTGCGCGTGTTTTTCCGCTTCCTCTTTCATTTTTTCAATTTCTTCTTTTGTTAGCCCTGTTGATCCGGTTATTTTGATACTCTGGGCTTTTCCGGTTGCTTTATCTTTTGCGGTTACCGTCAAAATTCCGTTTGCGTCAATATCAAACGCCACTTCAACCTGCGGCATACCGCGCGGTGCAGGAGGAATGCCCTCAAGAATAAATCTTCCAAGAGATTTGTTATCCCTTGCAAGGGGGCGTTCTCCCTGAAAAATATGGATTTCAACCTGCGTCTGATTATCTGCCGCAGTTGAAAATACTTCAGACTTTGAAGTTGGAATTGTGGTGTTTCGCACAATAAGAGGAGTTGCAACTCCTCCCAGTGTCTCAACACCAAGAGTAAGAGGAGTAACATCCAAAAGCACAACATCTTTCGTCTCACCCGTCAAAACTCCTCCCTGGATTGCAGCGCCCACGGCAACCACTTCATCCGGATTTACCGAACGGTTTGGCTCTTTTCCGAAAAATTCCTTGACACTGTCAATGATTTTGGGCATTCTTGTCATTCCTCCAACCAGCACAACTTCGTCTATATTTGAAGATTCAACACGTGCATCTTTTAATGCAGCTTTTACCGGTTCAAATGTTTTTTTTATCAAATCTCCGATAAGTTGTTCCAATTTTGACCGTGTCATCTTCATCACCAAATGAAGAGGTTGACTTTCACGCACCGTAATAAAGGGGAGGTTTATTTCTGTTTCAATAGATGTGGATAATTCAATTTTTGCCTTTTCTGCTGCATCGCGGAGCCGTTGCAGCGCTTGCGCGTCTTTTCTCAAATCAATTCCGTGTTCTTTTTTGAATTCTTCGGCAATGTGATCAAGAATTACTTTATCAAAATCATCACCTCCCAAATGAGTATCTCCGTTTGTTGCCTTTACTTGAAACACTCCTTCTCCCAATTCCAGTATAGTAATATCAAATGTCCCTCCTCCAAGATCATATACCGCTATAGTATGGGCGTGTTTTTTATCCAGACCATATGCTAAGGCCGCAGCTGTCGGTTCATTGATAATACGCACAACTTCCAAACCCGCTATCTCACCTGCCTGTTTGGTAGCCTGACGCTGTGAATCGTCAAAATACGCAGGAACGGTAATAACCGCTTTCTCAACTTTTTCACCCAGATATGCTTCGGCGTCTGTTTTAATTTTCTGCAGCACCATTGCGGAGATTTCCTGAGGAGTAAATGTTTTTCCGCCTACTTCAACAACCGCGGCATCGTCACGTCCTTTTTTTATCGCATAGGGAAGCCATTTCATATCATATGCAACAGAAGTATCAGAGTATCTTCTTCCCATCAGCCGTTTTACGGAGAAAACGGTATTTTTCGGATGTATAACGATCTGACGTTTTGCAACGTCGCCGACAATCCTCTTAATCGGATCAACAACCGAAGGAATAACATTGCGCCCCTCCTGTGAATGGATAACTTTTGGCTGTCCGCCTTCCATAACCGCAACACACGAATTTGTTGTTCCAAGATCAATCCCTATTATTTTTGACATATGATTAAAATAAAATTTATAATAATGTAAATAACAATTAATTTCAAAAATTTCTATACATTTCTTTTATTTCTTTTTGCTTACTTTCACTTGTCCTACTCTTAACATTTTCCCATTATACTCATACGCTTTCAACAACACCTCAACAACTTCATTATCTTTTTCGCCTTCAATCAATTCCACCGCTTCTGCGGTATATGGATCAAACGGCTTTCCCGCCAATTCAATTTCCTTTAAGCCCTCGTTTGTTAATAACTGAAAAAAACTGTTTCGGATTATTTGCAATCCTTGGTCTTTTATAAAAATTTCCGCTTTTTCAAGACTGTCAAGAAACGGTAAAAGATTGCGGATAAAATTTTCGTTTGCCATGGTGCGCAACTCTATTTTTTCCTCGCGCACTCTTCTTTCAAAATTCTGATAATCCGCAAGGGCGCGCAGATATTTTGTTTTATATTGTTCAACTTCCTCCTGCAGTTTTGCCACCATTTCTTCTTTTTTTTGTTTCTGGTTTTTTTTTGCGTCATCCATAAAAAATATTTTAAAATTACAATCCCTGTTCTTTTATAATACTTTCAATAAGGGAAGAAAAGTATTTTATCTGCGGCGTAACAACATCATAGTACATCCGTTTTGGGCCGACAACACCAATAATACCCTTTATTTTTTCTCCTTCAAAATCACAGAATATGCTGGCGCATGCTTCAAAAACAGGATCGGAAAAATCTTCCTCACCCATCATAAATAATACTTCCCCTTCAATTTTAAAAAGCTTTTCAAAAATTCTATTCCAATAACGCACTTCATCCAACCTCTCAAAAAGAATTCTTGATAAGTCCCAATTAAGAAATTCGTGTTTTGACAACAAATTTGACATTCCCGAGTAATACATATCACCCAGATTTGTAGCGGCTAATGATAACAATCCTGTTTTATGCGCCAGCACTTTAACCGACTGCGACAAAAGTCTGTGCGCTTCTTTTCTTTCATCCCATATACTGTTTTTATACGACACTTCATCTGCTGTTGACATCTCTTTTTCCTTCATGATGTGTTTGATATAGAATCTGAATCCTTTTCCCGAAGGAATTCTTCCCGAAGAAAAATGTTCTTTTTTCAAATACTCTTTTTTTGCAAGCGCGACCATTTCGTTTCTAATCGTGGCAGGGGAGACTCCCAGCTTGTATTTTTTCTCCAGAATATCAGAAGATACCGGCTCACCCGTTGCAGAATGCTCCTTGATAATAGCTTTAAGAATGTCAATTTGCCTCAATGTCAGATCGTCCATAATAGTTTTTATTGTCATCCCAAACTTATTTCAGGATCTTTAATTAGCAATATAATATCAACTCTGCTAAAAGATGTCAAGAGCAATAGTATATAATAATTGTATGGTAAAACTTCCAGAATATGTTGTGAAATTTCTTAAAACTTTCAAAAAAAACGGTTTTTTGATCTACGTTGTCGGCGGTTCTGTCCGTGATCTTCTGCTTGGAAAAGAAACAAAAAATTGGGATTTTACAACAAACGCAAAACCGGAAGAAATTATGAAATTGTTTCCCGATGCCTTTTATAACAACCAGTTCGGTACGGTCGGCATACCTATACCCACTCAAGAGCGGCAACTTGTCTTTGAAGTGACAACGTTTCGGAAAGAATCAAACTACACCGATAACCGTCACCCTGAAACGATAGAGTGGGCACAGACTGTTGAAGAAGATCTTGCGCGCCGGGATTTTACTATAAATGCCATTGCCCTTCGGCTCGTTTCACTCGCTCAGGGTGCCTCCTCCTATGAAATTGTTGATCCGTATGACGGTCAAAAACACCTCAAAGAGAAATTGATTATTGCGGTGGGGGATCCGGATAGACGTTTTCAGGAAGATGCGCTCCGCCTGATTCGCGCAATCAGACTTGCCGCCCAGCTTGAATTTCTTATTGAAGAAAAAACCCGTGCGTCTATCCAAAAAAATGCTCATCTTATTTTAAACATTTCTGCCGAGCGCATACGTGACGAACTTTTAAAGATATTGGGAACAAATCATCCGTCTGAAGGAATCTTGTTTATGAGACAAACCGGTCTTTTGCAACGCATACTTCCCGAATTGGATGACTGTTTTGACATTCCCCAAAAAAGCCCAAAACGCCATCATATTTACGACGTCGGCACACATCTTATCATGTCGTTAAAACATTGCCCTTCAAGCGATGTTATCACGCGTTTTGCCGCATTGCTCCATGATGTTGGAAAATTAAAAACATTCAAAAAAGACGAAAAAACACAACTTATTACTTTTTATAATCATGAAGTCGCTGGCACCACGATGGCGACACGCATAGCAGACCGTCTCAAGCTTTCCGGAAAACAAAAAGAAAAATTGATCCGGCTGGTGCAATACCATCAGTTTACCGTTTCCGAACTGCAAACGGATAAAACATTGCGGAGATTTATCCGCGAAGTAGGCAAGGAATATCTGCAGGATCTTCTTGATGTGCGGATTGGCGACCGTATCGGATCGGGCGCTGCGCCGACTTCCTGGAGATTTGAATTATTCAAAAAACGCCTTGACGAAGTTCAGAAAATTCCGTTTATGGTGAAAGATTTAAAAATTGACGGCCATGATGTTATGAAAATTTTGCATATAAAACCGGGTCCGAAAATCGGAGAACTATTGCAAACTATATTTAACGACGTTGAGGAAGGAAAACTGCAAAACGAAAGAGATGTTTTACTGAAACGTATTGAAGAATTATTGCAGGGATAAATTGTCGTCTGTCCCTACCCCATATTCCTTCTCCTCCCCTATTGTTGTATCTTCCCCATGCCCGGGATGCACAATTGTTTTTTCGGGTAATAACAGTATTTTTTTCAGTGACGCTTTCAAGTCGTTTTTCCTGCTGTAAGAAAAATCGTATCTGCCGATAT
>CAYSLG010000049.1:0-5841 GCA_964431935.1 uncultured Gammaproteobacteria bacterium | reverse complement strand
GGGAATGGGAGAAAATCTCCTGAAGGTGAAGATGATGATAATAAGGAAAATGAGAATAAGGAGTGGAGTAATAAAAAGCATATGGTTATAGTAACATACAATGAACAATTTTTTCAATTTTCCGTGTTTTCGTTCATATACAGCGCCTCCCCATGCTCCAAAATCAACCTCGTAGGTTGATTTTGGAGCGCTGGGACAAGCCAAAAATACCCTTGAAAAACGGATTTTCATATTTTAATATGTTTGTACATTGAAATACTTCATCATAGACTTTGACAGTACGTTTGTTTCCTGCGAAAGCCTGGACGAACTGGCGAGACTTACCTTAGAAAACCATCCGGATAAAGAACGAATCGTCAAAGAAATCCATGCGATAACCCAAAAAGGCATGGAAGGAAAACTGTCCTTTGACGAAAGCCTAAAGGAGCGCATGAATCTTCTGACCATATACAAAAAGGATATTGAAAGGCTCGTCAAGATTTTGAAAAAACGCATCACTCCTTCAATCAAAAGAAACAAACAATTTTTCCGTACCTACGCAGACCGCATCTATATTATCTCCGGCGGATTTAAGGATTGTATCCTTCCTGTCATCTTGGATTTCGGTGTCACGCCGGATCATGTCCTGGCAAATGAATTTATTTTTAATAAAAAGGGGAGAGTGACAGGTTTTGATGCCAAAAATCCGCTTTCGCAGGATGGAGGGAAGGTAAAAGCGATAAAAAAACTGCATCTTACAGGAGATGTCTATGTTGTAGGCGACGGATACTCCGACTATCAATTAAAGCAATTAAAGCGCGTTACGCACTTTGCCGCTTTTACCGAAAACGTGGCGCGGGCTGTCATTATTGAGAAGGCAGATTCTATAGCTTCAACATTTGACGAATTTCTCCATATCAACAAACTTCCCGTCAGTATTTCGTATCCCAAAAACAGGATAAAAGCAGTTCTTCTTGAAAATATTGATCATGAGGCGGTAGGACTCTTTGAAAAAGAAGGATTTCCTGTTGAATACTATGAAAAAAGTCCGTCGCCGGATATTTTGGATGAAAAACTGAAAGATGCCTATATTCTCGGCATAAGGTCGCGTACAAAAATAACCGGTGATCTTCTGCTTTCGGCTCCCCATTTATTGGCAATCGGCGCATACTGCATCGGGACGGACCAGGTTGATCTGCCGTTTGCGGCACAGCAGGGAGTTTGCGTATTCAACGCGCCGTTCAGTAATACAAGAAGCGTTGTTGAATTGACAATCGGCGAAATCATCATGCTGCTTCGCAATATCTTTGACAAAAGTACAAAGCTTCATCAGGGAATCTGGGATAAATCTGCCGCCGATTCTTTTGAAATCCGGGGAAAAAAACTCGGTATCATCGGATATGGCAATATCGGATCGCAGCTGTCGGTTGTTGCAGAGGCTTTGGGTATGGAAGTATTTTTCTACGACATTGTGGAAAAACTGGCGCTTGGCAACGCAAAAAAATGCCGATCTATGCAGGAGCTTCTCAAAAAATGCGATATTATAAGTGTGCATGTTGACGGACGCAAAGAAAACGAACGTCTTATTGCGGAAAAAGAATTCCGGCTTATGAAAGACGGCGTTGTTTTCCTGAATGCAAGCCGCGGATGTGTTGTTGATGTTTTGTCACTTGTGCGGCATATCAAGCAGGGAAAAGTAAAAGGAGCCGCGCTTGACGTATTCCCGAAAGAGCCAAAAAGCAAAGACGAGCGGTTTATAAGCGAGCTGCAGGGATTGTCAAATGTTATCCTGACGCCCCATATCGGCGGAAGTACCAAAGAGGCGCAGAAAAATATCGCGCAGTTTGTGACGGATAAAATCATAACGTATATCAATTTCGGTGATACGAGATTCAGCGTCAATATTCCCGAGCTGAAAGTTATCAAAATGCCAAAGACCCACAGGCTCTTGCATTTGCATAAAAATGTTCCCGGCATCCTGGCAAAAATCAACGACATTCTGGCGTCGCACAAGCTCAACGTAGTCAAGCAATACTTGAAAACAAACGAGCAAGTGGGATATGTGGTAACCGATGTTTACAAAAAACACGATGAAGAAGTGATACAAGAATTAAAAAACATACCGGATACGATACGGTTCAGGATACTTTATTAATTTAGAATTCAGAATTGAATTATGAATGATGAATTACATAAGAAACAGATATTTTTCACTCCCGGTCCCAGCCAATTATATCCAACCGTAAAAAAACACATAGTAACGGGGTTGGAGGACAATATCGGCTCTATTTCCCATAGAAGCAAAGCGTTTGAAGAAGTTTTCCGTACGGCAAGCAAATCATTGAGAACGTTATTGAATATTCCCAAAACACACCGCATTTTTTTCATTTCTTCCGCTTTGGAGGCGATGGAGCGGATTATTGAGAATTGCGTTGCAAAGCATAGTTTTCATTATGTCAATGGCGCATTTTCAAAAAAATGGTATGAATTTGCGGGACAACTTGGCAAAAAACCGGAAAAAAAAGAGGTTGTATTCGGACAGGGTTTTTCATTTGAGAACGAGCGCATCCCCAAAAATACGGAGCTTATCTGTATAACGCACAACGAAACCAGTGCGGGCGTTGTGCTTAATCCAAAAGATATATACGGATTAAAAAAACAATACCCGAACATTCCGATTGCCATGGATATTGTCTCGTCTGCGCCGTATGCGGATATTGATTTTCAATATATTGATATGGTATTTTTTTCCGTGCAGAAAGGATTCGGCCTGCCTGCGGGATTGGGCGTGTTGATTGTCAATGATGAGGCTCTGGAAAAAGCCAAATTCCTTCAATCGCAGGGAGCTTTAATCGGCAGTTACCACGGTTTTCCGACTTTGCAAAAAATGGCGGAAAAATTCCAAACTCCCGAGACGCCGAATACGCTTGCATTGTATCTTCTGGGAAAAGTAACTCAAGATTTCCTGAAAAAAGGCATAGAAAATATCCGGAAAGAGACCGATAAAAAAGCAGAAATGCTCTATGATTTTTTTGATGCGCATGGACAATTTCAGCCGTTTATTAAAGACGAAAAATTCCGTTCATCTACGACGATTGAGATTGACGTACAAGGGCAGTCGGATGAAATAGTCAAACACCTGTCAAAAAAAGGAATAATTGTTGGCAAAGGCTACGGCGAATTCAAGGAGCGTCATATCCGCATTGCCAATTTTCCGGGACATGGGATAAGGGAAGTGGAAAGGTTGATAAAAATATGTGCATGATGCGCTTCTTGTGTGTGTTTATGTATGTGTGGCCAGGGAGGGAATCGAACCCTCACGGCGTTGTTACGCCATTAGTTTTTGAGACTAACCTGTCTACCAGTTCCAGCACCCGGCCATTGATAAAATCTTATTTTCCGTAATATTTATTATATCAGATAATATTATTGGTCTTTTCCTGTACGATTATTCAAATAATCGTACAGGAAGCTTATTTTAAGCAAGGGAAACAAACGAGGTGAATAAATTATCATAACAATCTGATGTAACAATCTAAAAAAACAATGATTCAATCGTTTGAATGATTGAATCTTAATGGTAAATTAAGACTCGCTCTCATTGACAACCTTTCCTTCCTCTGATACAATCATTTCTCAGTATGACTCTTCCTGATATTGCTAATAATTTTCTTCAAAAAAGCATTGTTTCCCTTGACCAGTTTGACAGAAAATCCGTAGAAACCCTTTTCAAGACAACAGATACGCTGCGGGAACAGGTGGAAGGAGCGCGGGTTATCCGCCTTTTTGAGGGAATTATCGCAACGCTTCTTTTCTACGAACCGTCATCCCGCACCTTCAGCTCATTTGCAACAGCAGTCAAGAAACTGGGCGGGCAAACTATTGAATACCAGAATCCCAATCAGACGTCATCCGCAGTCAAAGGGGAAACGCTTGAGGACACCGTCAATGTCTTTGAAAACTTTGCCGATATCATTATTATCCGCCATGCACAGGCAGGAGCAGTAAAAAAAGCGGCGGAAGCCGCTTTTTCAAAGCCCGTCATCAACGCGGGAGACGGAGCGGGCGAGCATCCAACACAGGCTCTGCTTGATTTGTATACCATCAATCGGAAGCATGGAACGCTTGACAACCTGACAGGGCTTATTGCCGGAGATCTTCTCAACGGTCGGACAGTCCATTCACTCTTGAAAGGTTTTTCTTTGTTCAAAAAGAACACGGTATACCTGCTTTCACCAAAACAGCTTCGCCTTGAGAAAAGTATGAAAGAAAATATCAAGAAAAAAGGCGTCAAACTTATTGAAATAGAAAAAGAAACCGATATTCCCAAACACTGCGATTTCTGGTACTGGACGCGCGTACAGAAAGAACGGTTTGCAGATCTTAAAGACTATGAACGTGTGAAACATTCATTCATCCTTACCCCCGAACTGGTAAAGAAAAAAGCCGGAACAGATACTATCCTTCTTCATCCTCTGCCGCGTGTGGGCGAGATTGACCCGCGCCTTGATTCCGACCCGCGCGCGCTCTACCTGACAACGCAGATACGAAACGGCTTGTTTGTGAGAATGGCGCTTTTAAGCTTGGTATTGGGGAAGATATAAATAGTTAATGGGTTAACGAGTTAAAGAGTTAAAGGGTTACAAAATACATGAAAACACGGCTTGTCTTGAAAGACGGATCGGAATTTGAGGGGAATAGTTTTGGGGCGGATGTATCGGCGGCCGGAGAAGTCGTGTTTTCAACCGGCATGGTCGGATATCCGGAAAGTTTGACAGACCCTTCCTACAAAGGGCAAATTCTTATCATGACCTATCCCATTATCGGTAGTTACGGCGTGCCGGAAAAGATTCGTTGGGAATCGGATACAATTCACGTTTCAGGGTTGATTGTTTCCTCCTACATTGACACTCCTTCCCATTACCAAAGTACGATGACATTGTCGCAATGGCTAAAAAAAGAACACATTCCCGCTCTTGAGATAAAAGATACGCGGTTTCTCACAAAAAAAATCCGGGAGCACGGCGTTATGCTGGGGAAAATCATTTGCGGCGACGAAATCCCTTTTCATGATCCCAATACGGAAAATCTTGTGGCAAACGTCTCCATACAAAAACCCGTCATAGAAGGAGCAGGCAAAAAAATAATTATCCTTTTTGACTGCGGAGCAAAAAGAAACATAAGGAGGGAGTTATTGCAAAGAAATGTTACGCTGAAAACAGTTCCTTGGGATTATGACCCGTTTGAGCATAACGATACGTTTGACGCCATGGTTATCTCCAACGGTCCCGGCGATCCGAAAATGGCAGACGCAACAATCCGGATAACCAAAAAAGCCCTCAAAAACCATACGCCGATTCTGGGAATTTGCTTGGGAAACCAGATTCTTGCGCTTGCCGCAGGCGGAGATACATATAAATTAAAATTCGGCCACCGCGGGCAGAATCAGCCGTGTCTTCTTGAGGGAACGGAAAAATGCTTTCTTACAACCCAAAACCATGGATTTGCCGTCGGTAAAATTCCCAAAGGATTCAAAACGTGGTTTGTAAATACAAATGACCGAACAAATGAGGGGATAATTCATGAAACATTGCCGTTTATGTCAGTACAATTCCATCCGGAGGTTTCCCCGGGGCCCATGGATACGGGGTGGATATTTGATTATTTCTTGGGGAGATTTTAACTTTTATGAAAACGTATAAAAAGGTATTGATTTTAGGTTCGGGGGCTTTGAAGATTGGTGAAGCAGGGGAGTTTGACTATTCCGGATCGCAGGCAATAAAAGCCTTAAAAGAAGAGGGGATACAGACGGTTCTTGTCAATCCCAATATTGCAACCATCCAGACTTCGGAATTTCTTGCC
>CAYSLG010000048.1:0-5871 GCA_964431935.1 uncultured Gammaproteobacteria bacterium | reverse complement strand
AATACTTTGAAGCTGACTATTCTTGAACTCGCAAAGAATCCCGAAATGACGTAAACATACAGAGGAAAGTATAATATATGGTATGGTGAAAAAGTTTTTTACATACGTACTATGGTCAATTATTATATTTTCCTTTTCCACTTCATCGGTTTCTGCTCAAGATTCGTCGCATGTTCTTTTTATCAATCAGGTACGAGGGGCTGAATGCTGTGGTCAGGGATCGCTTGGGAACGTACAAAAACAGGCAGAGGCATTTATCACACATAACATTCCCGCATATTTTGCAATCCGCTACGATGCGTTGATTGATCCGCAATTCCGGCAGTATTTTCAAAACATATCAAAGCAGTACCCAGACATCATCCGTCCCGCCCTTCTTATTGAAATCACGCCGCAGCTTGCCCAAAAAGCAGGCGTTGCCTACAAAGGATCAAAAGAAATATGGCATGAAGCCCAACATATTTTTACCATCGGTTATAGTGCACAAGACAGAAAAAAATTGATTGATACGCTGTTTCGGATATTTTACGAAGCATTCGGATATTATCCGCCGCTTACGTCCGCATGGATGATAGATACGGATAGTTTTAACCATATCAATGAAACATACCGTGTACGTATTCACCAGATTACGCGTGAGCAGTGGGGGACGGACAGCTATACCCTGTACGGCGGACCTCCGCATTATCCGTATCCGCCGAGCAAACAATGGCTGTTTGTTCCGGATTATGGGAGGAAAAATACTCTCATTGTCCGTCAGACCGTGACAGACCCTCTCTACAATTACGGCGACGCAACAAGCGCATTTACTTCCCAGCCCAACGACTATGCAAATGACGCAAAAACCTTTGATTACTTTACCAAACTCCTGAATACGGCGCTCAAACAAAAAACCCAGAAAGGATTTGCACTTCTTGGGCTTGAAAATTCCATGGCCGATATATTCCAAGACGAATATATGAAGCAGATAGCATATCTTGCGGATTTGAAAAATAAGCGTGAGGTGGAATTTCCCTCACATCAAGAGCTTGCGGATTATTGGGGAAAGCAGAAGGTTACGGTATATAGAGGTTCGGATGATAAGGGAAGCGCATATTGGATTTCTTCGCCGGCGTACCGCGTGCGGATACATATACAAGAAGAAAACGTATTCATTGACGACGTGCGGGTATATGATCAACGCATGGCAGATCCGTATCTCAAATATTCTGCAAAAAAAGAAGGGTTTTGGGTTGTTCCGTATCTTATTGACGGGTCGCACTGGTATGAAAAAATCCAGCCGAAACGGACATTGCTTCAGAAACTTCTTGGACCGCCTGATCTGGAATCGGTATATACAAAAGTAGCCAATGACATAGGAAAAACAACAAGCGCGCTTGTACTGCCTGCAATACAGAAAAATAAGGATATGCGTTTTATCCCGTCAGACGATGGAGTGGTATTGCAGTATGGTTCAAAGGATAAAAAACAAACGTCTGTTTTTTTTAGAGAACAAAACATTGATATCAAACCGGTTTCAAAACGCGATATTTCGTACATTTCGTTAAACCAAAAAATCCTGCCGATTCACATACAAAACACATGGAACGGGTTTTCTCTGAAATGGAATGTAAGAAAAGAAGTAAGTCATTCTCTGCGTGTGGAATGTAAAAACAATACTTGCAGCATGTATTTTTCTGCAGATGCGGCGCTTTTGGAAGAAGCAAGGCGCGCTCACTATCCTTTTTTATTTCCCGAGCCTGCAGACCGCGTGGTTGACCCGAAAAAAACAATATTCTATGCACACAACCGGTATGCCATAGCAGGAAGAAATCCGGTACGGCTTATTGTAGCTCCGTATGATACTAACGGCCTGCCGGCAATCCTGAACAAACCGCTCGTTATTTCTTCAAGCAAACCGGTAAGCATGATAAGCGATACGAGTATCTTGGTAAAAGACGAAGTGCAGTATGTGGATATTCAGAATGGAGATCCTCTTACAGCGATAATCACTGTTGCATTTCCCAATAATACTGTAAAGAAAACGCGCATTTACTTTGCTCCCAACTGCAAAAAAGATATGACGTATTGTTTTTCCCATCCGGTACAGGCGTGGTGGTATCTTCGCGCAATCCTCGGCGACAAAATCCGGGCAAAAGTGTTCAACGAACAGCAGTAAGTAGATTTTGGGTAGGTTTAAATTAAATATATATCATATACGGATGTCTGGTTTTCAGATGAATAGAAACCGTATCTCCTATCTGTATATTCGTATCGTGGGCGGTAAGAATCTGATAGTGCTGTTTTCTGTCATTTTCTACGGTAATCATATATTCCATTCCCATAAACATAGTTTTTTGCACCGTATAGGCTCCCGTGCGATTTTTGACAATATGCCAGTCGTCAGGCCGGGTTAACAAAGAAACCTTTTTTCCCAAGGGGACAGATGATGCAGATACAATTGATACTTCGCCAAATTCCGTCTCCGCACGGGTTTTATTCTTTACCAATCCGGATATGATATTTGTTGGTCCGAGCAGTCCGGCAATAAACAGATTTTTTGGTTGATGATACATATTTTTTGGAGTGTCAACCTGCAGAAGGATTCCTTCGTTCAATATTGCTACTTTATCGGCGATTAAAAACGCTTCGTCAATCTGATGAGTGACAATAAGCGCAATTCTCTTATATTTTGTGACGGAATTTCTGATATTTGAAGCAAGGGAAACCATACGCTGTTTATCAAGCCCTGAAAACGGCTCGTCAAAAAGAAGCAGTTTTTTATTGTGTAATAATGCTCTGCCCAATGCTATCCGTTGCTGCTGACCGCCGGAGACTTCGGTGGGGTATTGATGCTGTACGTGATATATATGCAAATCTTTCATCAATGTCTGGAGCTCTTCACGGCGCAAATCCAGTTCGTGTGCATTCATTCCTAAAACCAGGTTTTCAAACAGCGACAAATGAGGGAGTAAATTATTATCCTGAAAAATGTAGCCAACATTTCGTTTGATGGGAGAGACATTATAAGAAGCACAGCTGACAGTTTGATCATCAAGAATAACCGCTCCATGCTGAATGGGTAAAAATCCGGCAAGAGCATGAAGAAGTGTTGTTTTTCCTGCTCCTGACGCTCCAACTACCGCCAGGATCTCTCCTCCCGCCAGGCTAAAGGATATGTCTTTTAAGGAAAAGGGCGGGTTGTCGTTGACGTGTACCGTAATGTTTCGTACGAGGCATTTCATATGCGGTCTTTAATATACAGTAAAATTGACGGAGTTGATATTAGAAGAAGTATGCCGATTGCGGGGGCGGAATACGTATATAGCCCGACGCTTGCCGTCTGCCATATGCGCATGGAAAGAACCTCAGCTCCCAAAGGCAGAAGAAGAAGCGGAATATTCAGTTCCCGCACGACATTGAAAAAAATATAGTTTCCGCTATATATAATAGATTGTTTCGTAGAAGGGAGAATTATTTTTGCAATATATTCTTTTTTGTCTGATATAAATACATCTCCGATTTTAACTATTTGAGGAGATAATGACCGGAAAGCAGGCTCCAGAATCATAAACGCTATTCCGACAAACCGGAGCAAATATCCGTACAGAAATAATACCCAATGCATAAACAGGCCGGTTGGAAGATATTGCTTAAAAATAACAACACTGAACGCGACGATGATTCCGGGTAAGGCATATATAACGGTGGAAAGCTGTGAGATAAATGAAAACCGCTTCAAAAGCGTACGCATTTTTATTAAAAAATAGACATAGCTTGTTGCAACGGTAAATACGGTGACAGCAAGAGCAATAAGGAGCGTATTAAGCGAAATCTGAAAAAGGCTATATTTTGCGCTGATCCAAACGGTTTTAAAAGATGAAGTATCTGCCCAATAGGAAAACAGCCAGAATAATACTTTTAGGAATGGAAGTATTACGGAAAAACTTATTATTATAAGGAGAATCCCTATCCCAAGAAAAAATTGATTTTTTTTAGACTGGTTTATATGTTGAAGCGGTGGAGGAACGGCAGATGTGACATTTTTTCCAAGAAGAAGACGTCCGTACAATGTAATGAATGCGACAAACAGAAGGAGCGCAAGGCTTATTATTGCCGCTTCTCCCTTGCCAGACCTGAAGATCATTTCATCATAAATTTCAGTCGTTATGGTGCGTATGCGAAGAATGGAGACCGCTGCGAAGTCGGCGCTGACATATATGAATACTAAAAGCATGCTATTGAATACGGCCTGTTTTACATGAGGAATATAATAGAGCCGCATTTTATTCCAGAAAGATAATTTATATAATGCAAGAATTTTTGCGTGAGCCGGTTCTATCATCCGAATCTTGTTATAGAGCGGCAAGAAAACATACGGATATAAAAATAATGCAAGTGTGCCGGCAGCCTGAAAAAATTCTGCATAAGATGAATTTCCCATAATGAGCAATGCTGTTTGGGATTTAAAAATGTCAATATAAATTATTGCACCAACGAATGGAGGAAATACAAGAGATAAAGGAATAAGTTTTATGAATATTTGACGCGCTTTATCGGTGAGAAGGGATAAAGCGTATAGTGCTGTTATTGATATAAGGCAACATAAAACGCTGACGATTCCGGCAAGTATAACCGTCGTGATAAAAGGGGGAGTATACCGGTTAATAAGCAAAAGTATGCTGGAGGACGGCGTGCGAATCGCCTCATAAAACAGGACGATAACCGGTATGCTTAAAGTGACTGCAAATAAAAAAGAAACCGCTGTTTTCAACAGCTTTTCTTTTGAATAGTTGTTCATTTCCTATATAGTATACAGCCCGGCTTTAGAGGCCAGATTCTTTAATGATGGCAATAGTTCCGTCCAATGCATCAGCTGCTTCATACAAATCAATATCCATCTGTTTGAACTCTCCCATGTTTTTTGTATTTGAAGATTTGACGCCGGAAACAAGTGGAAATTCAAAATTCAATTCGGCAAATTGTTTTTGCGCTTTTTCACTCAATAAATACTCAACAAACTCCTGTGCGGCAGGAGTATTTTTACCGTACTTTATAATCCCGATTCCGGCAACATTAACCATTGATCCGTCCTGACCATCTTTCTGGTCGGTGTACACAATGGCAATATTGTCGGACTCCCGCTGTTGAAGATGGCCATAGTAGTGATTAACAAACCCAATTGAAAATTCTCCTGCGGCAACCGCTCGCCGTACGTCGGTGTGGCCATTCAATATTTTTACTTCGTTTTTTTTAAGACCGGCTAAAAAGCTTTTGAGAAACTCATCGCCATGAAGAATTCGCATTCCGCTCAGATGCGTAACGACCGATTCATTGGAAATTTTTGCCATTGCAACTTTTCCTTTCCATTGGGGATCGGTAATATCATAGATTGAGGTCGGCCGATCAGCTTCGGCTACAAGATCGGTATTAACAATAAGTACTCGGGCCCGGCCAGAAACTCCGGTCCATGTAGAATCAGAAGCTCTGTATTCTGCAGGAATCTGAGTAAGATTGCCGGTTGCAATCGGAGTAAATAACCCGTTTTTCCCCAGTTTTTCAAGCCATCCCGCATCGGTTCCGATGTAGACGTCTGCATTGGTATTTTCTTTTTCCTCAAGAAGAAGCGTGGCAAGTTCCAATGAACTGCCGCTTTTTAATGTAACTTTTTTTCCTGTTTTTTGTTCAAATGACTGAATTATTGGGAGAATTAAAGGCTCGCTGCGGCCGGAGTAAATGACGAGTTCTTGAGGAGTTTTTATCTGCTGCTTATTTATAAAAAAACCGAAAAAGCCTACTGCAACAATAATAACAATAAAGAAGAAAAGTTTATTTTTCATAGAACTTATACTAAATTAGTAATAGTTTATTATCGTATCATGGTCTAAAAAT
>CAYSLG010000047.1:0-6149 GCA_964431935.1 uncultured Gammaproteobacteria bacterium | reverse complement strand
GGCGGAGTGGGTGTTGGCTTCGGAAATATCGCCCACTATACGGCAAGTAAAGGAGGAGTTGTCGGCATGACGGAAGATCTGGCGGTTGAGCTGGGGCCTCTGGGAATAAATATCAATGCAATAGGACCAGGCGTCATTGAAACCGATATGACAACAGACATAACGAACAATGAGCAGATGAAAAAAGGAATGCTTGCAAGAATACCCAAAGGCAGATTCGGAAAACCGGAGGATATCGGCGCCGCTGCAGTATATCTTGCATCCGATGAGGCGGATTATGTTACCGGCGCAGTGTTGTATGTTGACGGCGGTTGGTTAACCGAATAATAAGACTGGATTTTGTTATCATATAATATGAGTCTCACAGAATTGTCTTATTATTTGAGAAGATTCTTCCCCTTTTTTCTTATTGGCCTGCTTATTATTCTTATTATTTTTTATTTTTTCAGAGTTCTTTTTTCATATCTTGAATCCCAAAAACAAAAAGTGTTATATGTCAATCCCATATTCGGGAAAATCCAAAAGCCTGTTTTTGAAAATGCCACGTCAAGCGCTCAATTTTCATTCACGTTTGATACGATTGAAGGAAGGCCTATTACCGCAACAAATTCGGCAAAAATTTTCTTTATCCCTGCGCCTACCGCAAAATTTGGCTATCGTGAAAAACTATACCTTATTGCAAAAACCCTCGGGTTTGACGCGGAATCCCTTCAATACAGGCTTAATGAAAAAGAAGCGCTGTTTGACAATGGAAAACAAACTCTTACAATAGATGTCGCAAATTTTAATTTTACCTATGAATACCGTTTTGCAAGTGATGATGCGGAATTCCGCTATACCAGCAATCCGACAAAAAGCATAAGTGAAGCAAAAGCATCTGATTTCCTGAAATCAATCGGCAGATATCCGGAAGAATTTGCCCAGGGAAAAACCAATACAATTTTTGTTTATTATACTCCAAGTATCAAACAGATGAGAATTGTAGAAAAGAGCCAGGAAGCAAATGCCGCGGAAGTTGATTTTTATACACCGGATATTGACAATATTCCGATTGTATCGTCATACTATCCCAATAGTCATAATTATGTTGTCATGAGTTTCCATAACAACGATATTAAAATATTAAAAGCGCAAGTTAGATTTTTTGAACGGTCGCAAGAACAAGTCGGTGTATACCCGCTAAAATCTGCAGAAAAGGCATATGAGGAACTTCAATCCGGAAAAGGATTTGTTACTCATTTTTCCGTTGAAACAAATAATATTGTGATAAAAAAGATGTTTTTAGCTTATCTTGACACTCCATCATATCAAACCTATTTGCAGCCGGTATACATATTTTTAGGAGATAATGATTTTGTTGGTTACACGCCGGCTTTGCAGGATGATTATTTTATAGAGTAATATATTCTACGTTGTTGTCAATCCACGTGACAATTTGCCTTGTATCGGTGAAGCGGTCAAGGCTTTTAAGAATGACGATAATAAATCGGTGCCCGTTTTTTTTGTAAAAACTCACCAGATTTTCTCCGGCATTTTCCGTATATCCTGTTTTTAATCCGCCGATTCCCTGTATTTCTCCCAAGAGCTTATTGACATTAGTGAGTTTGTGGGAATATCGGAAGTCTTCATCCAAAATAACAATCTCTTTTGTTGATACGATTTTTGAAAGGTAGGAATTTTGTAAAAGAATGCGTGCAGCCAGAGCCAAATCATACGGGGAAACAAATTGGTTATTTTCATCAAGTCCGGCGGGATTTTTGAACGTGCTGTTTTTCATGCCGATTTGACGGGCTTTTTCATTCATGCGGTTGATAAACGCTTCATATCCGTAGTTTTCTGCAAGGGCAAACGCAGCGTCATTGCCCGACTGGACAAGGATTCCGTATAAAAGATTCTCAATTGTTATCCGTTCGCCCGCTACCAATCCCATGACCTGTCCATTGGGTTGGACATTTTTAATTTGAATAATCTGGCCGGGTTTATACACGTCAAAAGCAACGAGGCTTGTTATTATTTTTACCGTTGATGCGGGAAGAAATTTTTTTGTTTCATTGCGTTTGAAAACAGGCGTAAATGAAGGAATGTCAACAATGTACACTCCTTCCGCGGAAACTTCAGGATAATACTGGTATTTGAGAACGGGAACGGGATTTGTTTTTAACGCAGCTGCAATTTCTTTTTTTTGGAAAAGCGGCCGATTGTAAGCGAAGATATTAAAATACAAAGAATCGCCGGGATAAAAAAGAAAAAGGAGGGTGAAAAATACGAAGAGAAAGTGACGGCGGAAAAACATGAGAAAATTTCTAATTTCTAATTGACCTAATTAACCTAAAAAATACCCAATTATTTTACTTTTTAAAAGATTGCGTTAAAAATTAAATTGAGTTCTTTTGCCTCTTGCCATAACACTCTTGCTTCTTCTTTTATTTCATCAAATGCAATCACCAACATTCTTAAGAAATGCTTAGATTCTCTGGACTCTTTCTTGCATATGCCTATTTTATGTTTAAAATCCTGCTTGCTTTCTGCATCGTCTGCTTCGCAATAGTTTGCTCCAACGCTGGTTGAAGCTTTAATAAGTTGAGTAATAAGAGGGTCTGTAACAGGATTTCTTGGAATTTTTTTGCATAAGCCAATAACCTTTTCTCCAAATTTCGCAGTTCTTTCTTCAAGGTCAAATTTCTTTTTTATCACTTGTTCATTGGTCATTTTTTAGATCAATTAGAAATTAGGTTAATTAGGTTAATTTATTCTACTATCTTTATTCCCAATTCCTTCAACTGTTCTTCGGTTGCGTCAGACGGGGCATGCATGACGCTTGTTTTTCCGCCTGAGGAAGAGGGGAACGCGATGACTTCCCGTATGGACGGTTCGCCCAATATAACCATCATAAGCCGGTCAATGCCGGGCGCAATGCCGCCATGCGGAGGGACACCGTATTGGAATGCCTCAAGCATGTGGGAAAACTGCCGTTTCTGTTCTTCGGTAAATCCGATAAGGTCAAATACCTTATTTTGGATTGTTGAGTCATGAATACGCACACTTCCTCCGCCGACCTCGTATCCGTTCAATACCAAATCGTGTTGCAATCCCCGCACCTTCAAGGGATCACTGTCAAGAAGTATTACGTCATCAGGATGAGGAGAAGTAAACATATGGTGGGACGGCGCAAACTGTGCCTTTCCCGATCCGTGAAAATAATCCTCTTCGGTTTGTTTATTGAATAAAGGAAAATCAATTGTCCAGGAAAATGCAAGTTCGTTCGGGTCGTTTTTGTTTTTCCTCAGATCGGGTTTGTCTGTCTTGTATGTTTCCATTGCTTCTTTGTGGCTGATTCTTGGCCAGGGAGTTTGGGAAATATATTTTTCAGGAAACAACTCTTTGACCATTGCGGTAAAAAGCTGTTCGGTCAACTGTAAAATATCCTCCTGCGTGATAAACGACATCTCAAGATCAAGCTGGGTAAATTCTCCGTATGCGCGGTCTGCCCTCGGGTCTTCATCGCGGAAGCAGCGGGCAATCTGGAAATACCGCTCAATGCCGGCAACCATCAGTAATTGTTTGTACTGCTGGGGCGATTGGGGAAGTGCATAGAACTTGCCTTTCTGCAGGCGTGAAGGAACGAGGAAATCGCGCGCTCCTTCGGGTGTTGTTTTTGTCAGTATGGGAGTTTCTACTTCAATAAATCCCTGATGTGCCAAATAATTGCGGATAAATAAACGCATCTTTGATTGAAGTGTCAAATTCCGCGTCATTCTCTGGCGCCGAATATCAATATATCGGTACTGAAGCCGTTTTTCTTCCTCAATTTCATACCCGTCTGAATTGACGGGAATGGGAAGTGATTTTGCTTTGGAAAGGATGCGAAGTTGTATTGCTTCAATTTCAATTGTTCCGGTTTTAATTTTCGGGTTCACGAGTTTTTCGGGGCGTTGTTTGACCAGTCCTTTGATGTGTACAACGTCCTCCGAAGTCAGTTGTTTGCATTCTTCTCCTGCGACTACCTGGACAGTGCCGGTGCGGTCGCGGATGTCTATAAAAACGATTTTTTTATGGTCGCGGATGCTGTCTACCCAGCCATATAATTCAACTTCCTGGCCGACTTTCTCCGGAGTTTGTTCTACAAAGAGATGTTTCATAAAATATTACCCAATATTACTATCTTTTTTTCTTCTTGACAAGGATAACATACTTTAGTATGATGGTGTCATATCTTATGAAAACAGCTCGTTACTCATTTATTCTTTGCCTTTCAACCCTCCTTATTGGAGGCAGTGAAGGCGTGGGTGAGTGAAAAAAGCCTTAAAAAAGTTAAAAATCACCCCGCACAAAGCGGGTTTTTTTAGTTAAAAATATGAAAGAAGCTGGTGGTGGTTTAATACAGACAAATTTAACAAACGAATCTTCTTTGGTGGGGGGGTATCAAGATTCACTAATATTATTGGGGGTCCCTCCGGAGGATGCAAGGAATAACGCGAGCCATTTGGGATGCGCAATAAATCAAAGGATTACTGGTAAGAATAAAGAGCACCTTATTAAAGGTATGGAACAACTTGTAGGATCTATAAAAAAAGGAGTGGCTATTGTAGAAAAAATAGATCCTCATGCAGAAACAATAAATTACAGAGATAAAGAGATTAGAAAACACCTTGGAACGTTGTCTGACTATGGAGTAAAAGTATTATTGATTAGTTCAACCACGGCAGAACAATTGAATAGTTTAACGGGGGAACCAAATGTTTTGGTTAGCGATCTTATTCAACCTTCGCAAAACAGTAGAAAAGGTATATCTTTTTATGGCGCTGCAGAATTATCAAGAATGACAGGATGCTCAATATCTTTAGCTCTTGCGATGAATGCAGCAATAGGTGTTATTATTGATATAAATTTTGGTGCAACGAAAGCAAAAGAGTCGGCAAACATTGCAAAAAAACTTATACAGGCAACAAACCTACTTGCAGAACCAGTATTTGATATAAGTGAAAAAATGAAGGGTATAAATTCAAAAGGAGTTATTCATGAAGTAAGAAATAGAACCGCGAGATTTTTTTCACAGGGGAATGGTTAATAATTTCCCCACCACCTTCTCACTTCCATTCCACCTGTTTACCTCCACTTTGTATACAACGTCAATTTCCTGATTTTTTGGGAGGTTTTTGATTGATTCTTCCGCGTTAAAACAGATAAACTCCATGGGGAAAGACGTATCGTCTTTCATGATTAATTTTATGTGTTCGTTATTTTTTCCCATTGTTTTTATATCAAGCACTTTCCCCAAGCTGTAAAAAACCGGTTGGGGATTGCCGATGCCAAAAGGAGCGAGAGTTTCAATTTTCTTGACCAATCCCATGGTTACTTTTGACAGCGGAATACGAAAATCAGCTTCAATGACTCTTTCAAGGTCTTGTTTCCGTATTCTTTTCTCCCCTTCCTCTTCTATTTTTTTCAAAAACGCTTCAAGTTTTTCTTTTTCCAGAGTAAATCCTGCTGCCTGTTTATGTCCGCCCGCATCAATCAAATATACTTTCATGTCCCGCAAAAAATCAGTGATATGAAATGATGGGATGGACCGCGCAGATCCTTTGAGGAATCCGTTGGACTGTGTCATAACAAGCGTTGGCCGGTAAAATTCATCCGCTATTTTTGCCGCAATCAGTCCGATAATTCCCTCATGCCAGTCGGAAGAAATAAGGGAGATAATATTGGGGAGCTTTTTCATGTCTGCGACCATTTTCTTCGCTTCTTCAAGCGCTTTTTTTACCAGATCCTGGCGCTCTTTATTTTTTCCTCCCACCTTTTTTGCAAGTTCCCGAGCACGGGTATTATCCGTTGTGCAAAGAAGCCGGAGAGCGTCAATGGCATGCTCAAGCCTGCCCACCGCATTGATGCGGGGAGCTATGACAAAGCCGATTTCATACGGAGTGATTTTTTTTCCCTCAATACCTGATTCCGCGATAATATTGCGCAGTCCGACCCGTTTTACATGGTCAAACGCATCAAGCCCGTATTTTGCAATACTTCGCGAATGTCCAACAAGAGGGACAAGGTCCGCAATGGTACCTATTGAGGCAAGAGCGAGATAATCATTTTTAAAATATTCCTCAATGTTAATTCCGAATTCTGAATTATAAATTCTAAATTGCTGAAAT
>CAYSLG010000046.1:3343-6258 GCA_964431935.1 uncultured Gammaproteobacteria bacterium | reverse complement strand
GGCATTTTATTGCAGCAAAAAAAAGCGGCGTATTGGTTGAGGAATTCGGATTCGGGTTTCCCCCCCGTCTTTTCGGCTTCAAAAAAGGAGAAACACTCTACAGTATCAATCTTATTCCTCTCGGCGGTTTTGTAAAACTGTACGGCGAAGAATACCGCGACGTCAAAAAAGAAAAATCGCAGACTCCAAAATATCGCGCATTTGCCTATAAAAAACCTTCCCAAAAAATTGCCATTATTATTGCCGGCGTTCTTATGAATGCGGCTCTCGGCGTCATTATTTTTTATATAACGCTTTCCCTGAACGGATTCAAATCAGAGCCGGTTATCCTTCTTAACAAATATCAGTTTGTTTTTGGGAAACAGGAAAAAAATATTATCATCCTGCAGGTTTCAAAAGATTCTCCTGCTGAAAAAGGAACGATTGAAAGCGGAGATGTTGTCCTTCAGGTAAAAACAGATACGACAGACTGGCAGCCGATACAAGAAGAGCAGGAATTAATAACACTTATACAAAATAACGAAAAAAAATCAGTTTTGCTTCAGCTGAAGAATATTAAAAATGACGCGGTAAAAACCGTATCTGTTGTCCCCGAATACAACGAAAAACTTAAGCGCGCTGTTATCGGCATCAGTCTTTCACCGGCCGTTGTTCTTTCATACCAAGCTCCCCGAGACAAAATGTTTTCGGGTTTTTTGCATTCATACAATATTGTTGATTATTCTTTGCAATCGCTTGCGCGATTGTTTCGCGTTTCAGTACAGGAAAAAAGTTTCCAACCTGTTTCAGAATCTGTTTCAGGACCCATTGGTATTTTTCAGGTTGTTGATGTGACAATAAAATCATCAGGAGCAAAATTACTGCGCAATCTTATGGAACTTACCGGATTATTAAGCTTGTCTCTTGCCATCATGAATATCCTTCCCCTACCGGCGCTTGACGGAGGACGGCTCGTATTTGTCTTATATGAAGGAATTACAAAACGAAAAATTCCTCATCATGTGGAATCGTTTATCAATATGGCGGGATTTTTCTTGCTTATCGGCTTGGCAATTGCCATCTCAATTGGGGATGTTGTAAAAATGTACCGGTAAGATATAATAAATTCTAAGTTCAAAGTTCCAAAACATGTCTCAAGTTTTCAAATTCACCAACATCACTATTTCCGGAGGGATCGGAGTCGGCACAACAACACTCATGAAAAATCTCCAGCCGTATCTTGAACCATACGGTTGGCAATTCACGTCAACCGGCCAGTTTATCCGCGAACATACTAAAGAATCTATTCTTCCAACCGCAACACTCGTATCTGATGATTTTGACCGCACTATAGAAAAAAAAGCGTATGAAACATTGAAAAACGAAAAAAATTGGGTGGTTGAAGCGTGGCTCGGCGGATTTGTTGCGCGCGACATCCCCCATGTTTTACGGGTTCTTTTGACCTGCTCCAAAGATGATATCCGCATTGACCGCATTGCAAACCGCGATAACATATCCATCACACACGCAAAGGAAAACATAAAAAAAAGAGAAGAGGAGAATTTTAAAAAATGGAAACGGATTTACGGAGATTATGATTTTTTTGATACAAAATATTACACCATTGCCATTGATACGTACAACTCCGGGCCTCTTGAAACCGTCGGCAAAGTCCTTGACATTCTCGGCTACAAAAACTCCCACCTTCCTTTGAAATAATCAATGAATCTTGTATCCGCTGTTGTATAATACATGGTAGTATGTATTACTCCCAACTTTTCGGAAAAACTGTACGAAAACCGCCTTCTGAAGCAGCCGCCATCTCTCATAAACTATTACACCAGGCAGGATATATTCGTGAATCAACAGCCGGTAGATATTTTTTTCTTCCTCTTGGCATGAAAATACAGCATAACATTATAAAGATAATTAAAGAAGAGATGGATAAAGCAGGGGCGCAGGAAATGTTATCACCCGTTCTGCATCCTCTTGAATTATGGAAAGAAACAAATAGAACTAGTACGACAGGATTTGAGCTTACAACTGTCAAAGACAGGAGAGAGGCAGAATTTGTACTTGGCGGTACTGCGGAAGAAATGTTTGTGGATCTTATACGAAAATTCCAGATGAGTTATAAAGATCTCCCATTTAACATATATCAATTTTCTTCCAAATTCCGCGATGAACTTCGGGCAAGAGGCGGATTGCTGCGTGTCAGGGAGTTTATCATGAAAGACGCCTATTCTTTTGACATAGACGAAGAAAACTTCAAGAAAGAATATGAAAATATGTGGAAAACATATAAGCGTATTTTTAACCGTCTGGGTCTTGAAACGGTTGTTGTTGAATCAGACAACGGCTATATTGGAGGCGAGTATTGCCATGAATTTATCGTTGAGTCAGAAGCGGGAGAAAGCAGGTTTCTTACCACCGAAGACGGATCTTATGCAGCTCATGAAGATGTTGCCGTATTTGTAAAAGATAATAAAAATACTTATGAATCGTTGGAAAGTTTGAAGGAAGTTGAAGCCGTAAGAGGAACAACCATGGAAGATGGAGCCAAACTCCATAATAAACCGCTGTGGCAACAGATAAAAGACGTTTTATTCGTTGATGAAAAAGGAAGATTTATTCTTTCAATAATCAGAGGAGACTTTGATATAAATGAAACAAAACTAAAAAATGTAACAAAAACCATATCATTACGTCACGCAACAGACAAAGAGATAAGAGAAAAACTTCACTCGGAACCGGGTTTTATTTCTCCGGTTGGAATTAAGAAAACAATACATAATGCCATTGAACTTATTATTGTTGCAGACACTTCTTTAAGAACCATACGGAATGCCTATGGAGGCGCAAATAAAAAACACAGAGATCTTTTTAATATAAATATTGATAGAGATTATCAGCCGGATATTGAAGAAGACATTGCC
>CAYSLG010000046.1:1692-3333 GCA_964431935.1 uncultured Gammaproteobacteria bacterium | reverse complement strand
TGAAGTTGAATATGAGACGCCCGCGCCTTATTCTATTGAAGAAGACATTGCTTTAGCAAAAGCCGGACATATGACAAAAGAAAATAAAAAACTCATTGAGAAAATTGGCATTGAAGTTGGTAATATTTTTCAATTAGGACATTATTATACCAATCTTATGAAAGACTCTGTGTTTACTGATTCCGAAGGCAAGAAAAAACCTTTTTATATGGGTTGCTATGGAATAGGTATTGGCCGCACAATGGCAACTTTAGTTGAAAAATATTATGACGATAAAGGAATCGTTTGGCCGGAAAGCGTTGCGCCATACACGATACACCTTGTCGGACTGGATACCAAAGAACCGTCTGTCAAATCAAAAACAGAAGCGGTATACCGCGCGTTGACAGAAAAAAATATTACGGTATTATATGATGACCGCGAAAATGTCTCGGCCGGACAGAAATTTACCGATGCAGACCTTATCGGCATCCCCATTCGCCTTGTTGTTTCAAAAAAAACAGGGGAGAACATTGAATATAAGAGAAGGAATGAAGATAAAATTACATTAATGTCTGTTGAAGATATACTACATAATACATAAAAAATAAAATATACAAAATAAAAATGATAGAGAAAAAATATAAAAAGAAAAATAACTTTTTAAGATTTTCCATTGTCGTTTTTCTCTTTTATCTTTTCATTTTTATATGAAAATACTTGTTAC
The DNA here is from genome assembly GCA_964431935.1 of uncultured Gammaproteobacteria bacterium. Lineage (GTDB taxonomy): Bacteria > Patescibacteriota > Microgenomatia > UBA1406 > GWC2-37-13 > CAYSLG01. The sequence goes on along the minus strand of CAYSLG010000046.1, from coordinate 2,627 downwards.
CCATCTATCGGTCGACCTTGATGCGCTGGCAAGCATATGGCTTGTTCGGCGTTTTTTTCCCGGGTGGGAAGAGGCATCGCTCCAATTTGTTCCGGCGGGAGAAACTCTCCATGGAAAAAACCCGGATGAAAACCCCGATATTATTCACTCTGATACAGGATTGGGCAGATTTGACCACCACCAGACCGACGCCTACATATCTGCAACAAAACTCGTCTGCGAACATATCCTGCAGGAAAACTACGCAGACAAAAAAATACAAAAAGCTCTTGAAAGATTTACGGCTTTTGTCAACGATATTGACCATTTTGCCGACGTGTATTTTCCTGAACCAACCGCAGATCGGTATGCATTTCTTCTTCCCCATATTATTGACGGCTTGCGCTCTACAATGCATGACGACGCAAAAATTGCCGAGCTTATATTTCCTATTCTTGACGCCCAACTGCAGATTCTCAAAAATAAAATTTGTGCAGAGGACGAAATAAAAAAAGGTTTTATTTTTCAATCAAGCCGGGGAAAATCTTTGGCTCTGGAAACTAAGAACGAAGATACTATGAAACTTGCTCTTAAGATGGGATATGCGCTGGTTATCCGCCGCGACCCTGCAAAAGGGCATATGAGAATAAAAACTCTGCCTGAAAAAAAATACGATCTGACTCCGGTATATGAAATGATTGCCAAAAAAGATAAAAAAGCAACATGGTTTCTTCACGCTTCAAAAAATATGCTGTTAAACGGATCGTCAAAAAACCCGAATTTTATTCCTTCCTCTCTTTCTCTTAAGCAATTGATTGAAATATTGCGGAAAGTGTAATACAATTGAAGTACTTTTCATTTTTTAAGAACGGAGGTGTTTTTATACTCGTATGGTAGTTTTAACCAAAAAAAAAGGAGAATCAAAAGACAGTTTTTTTCGCAAATTTACCCGCATG
>CAYSLG010000046.1:0-1567 GCA_964431935.1 uncultured Gammaproteobacteria bacterium | reverse complement strand
TGAGAAAAGACGAAGAAAAAGAGCGCAAAAAAAACAAATATAAAATAAAAAGAGGGTTTTTGAGAGATAAAAAACCTGTAAGAAAACACGTATGATTAATCTTGTATCATCTTCACGCTATACGCTTGATAAGAAATCAATCAGGAAAAAGACACAGGATTTTTTAATTCAGAAAGGAATCCCCGGATCGCATATTCTCAACATTGCGTTTGTGGGAAAAATCAAGATGAAATCCCTAAGTAATACGTATAAAAATGAGGATGTTGCTCTTCCAGTGCTTTCTTTTTCATACAGGAATGAAAAAATAGAGGAGGAAGGTTTTTTGGGCGAAGTAATTATCTGCTATCCTCAGGCGGTTCTTCTTGCCGCAGAGCGGGCGAAAAAAGTTGATGATATGATTTTCAGCTTAGTTAAGCACGGAGTAGAAAATATTCTCACATCCTAAATATGTTTTATCTTACACACCGGCCTCAAACTATAAGCGAATTGGATAACTCCGATGCAAAAATCATACTTCAGCACATATTGAATTCGCAAAACCTGCCCCACGCTCTTCTTTTTATCGGCCAGAAGGGGACAGGAAAAACATCGGCAGCACGGATTTTCTCCAAGTCAATCAACTGCTTGAATAATAAATTTGGGAAAAAATCTGATTCAGTTGAACCGTGCAACGAATGCGCAAACTGCATAAGTATCCAGACGTCTTCATCCGTTGACATCGTAGAAATGGACGCCGCATCAAATAGGGGAATTGACGAAATCAAACGCCTGATTCAGGAGACATCGTTTACTCCCATGAATAGCACATACCGCGTTTTTATTATTGATGAGGCCCATATGATAACAACAGAGGGTTTTAACGCGCTTTTAAAAACACTTGAGGAACCTCCTTCCTCTGCTGTGTTTGTTCTTGCGACAACAAATCCGGAAAAACTCCCCAAAACAATTATTTCCCGGTGTATGACGGTAAATTTCAGCAGCGCGAAAAAAAGCGATATTGTCGCGATGCTTGAGCGTATTGCGAAAAAAGAGAATATCAGCGCGGAAAAAAATTTGTTTGATCTTATTGCAACGCACTCGCAGAGGTCTTTTCGCGATGCGGCAAAATTATTTGAAGAATTGATCATCCATAAAAAATTAACCGTTGAAGAGGCTCGTTTATTTCTTGGCATTTTACAAAAAGAAAACCTTATCGCGCTTATGGAAAAAGGCACGTTGAAAGAAGCGCTGCAATGGATTGAGGAATTTTCCCGCAAAGGCGGAAATTTCAGGCATTTGATTGAAGAATTATTGGCGCACCTCCACATGATGCTTCTTGCCAAAAACGGCATTGCGGCAGATGAGGAAGTCGCGTCCAATCTTTCTATACAGGATATTTCTTTTCTCATGAAGATTCTTAATGAAGCGTATAATACTCTGAAATTTTCTCCCATTGAATCAATTCCCCTTGAGATTGCCGTTGTTGAGTTCTATAATAGAAGGAAAGAATTAACCTAATTACCCTAATTACTCTAATTTCTAATAAAATTCCAAGATACAAGAAACAAACAATATCCAATATTAAAAT
>CAYSLG010000045.1:4817-6791 GCA_964431935.1 uncultured Gammaproteobacteria bacterium | reverse complement strand
AAACAAAACTGAATTTTGAAGAACAAAAAAAACTGCGGGAGGAGAAGAAAATACAGCTTGAAAAACTGGAAAAACAGCTTACTGCACAAAAAAAAGATTTAATAAATCAACAAATAGCAAAGAAAAATATTCTTGAAATTACAAAAAATGATGAACAGAGATATCAAAAACTTCTTGCCGATGCTCAAAAAGAATTATCTCGGCGCAGCAAAATTACTTCAAAAAACAGGACAATTTCTTCAAGTAAAAAAAGGTCAACTTATAGGAATTCAAGGAAATACCGGCTATTCTTTTGGCGACCATTTGCATTTTGGCGTATATAAATATTCATCTATTGATCAAGTAGCTGCATTAAATGCTTGGTACTATGACAACTGGATAGACCCTAGCGAGATATTATCATCTAAAACAATTCTCTGGGAGACTGGATGCGAAAAAAAACAGACAAAAACTATTGGTAACGGCAATTTTAACTGGCCGATTGAACCCACGGCTATTTCTCAAGGATCTGGGTATACTTGTTATTCAAGTTCATTTTATAAAGGAAATCCTCACCCTGCCTGGGATATGTGGGGACCAGTTAATACTCCTGTCTATGCTGCAGAAGATGGAAAAGCGTATTTTTGCAGAAATTGTCTTGGTGATGGAGGAAATGGCGTTTTTATTTTTCATTCAAACGATTTCATGACATTATATTGGCATTTGCAATAAATTTTGTCGCATATAGTCCGTTGACTGTTTGAAAATAAAATAGTAATGTATAGCAGTGAAAAAAAAGGAAAAACAATTGCTCCATTGCTTCATTGTTTTATTGTTATTTTTTTTTACCGGAAAAATACATGCCGCTTTAAAACTCAATGAAATCTATCCTGCACCGCCAAGCGGAGAATATGAATGGGTAGAACTATATAACGATCAGGATGAAATCATAGATATATCTTCATTTACATTACTTGATCTTGCCAATAACAAACTCAACTTTGCAACAACAAGCGCGCTTCCCCTATCATACATTCTTGCAACTTCCTCAAGCGTACTGAATAATACGGGTGATACCGTATTTCTCAAAAACGCATTGGGAGAAACGGTTGACACTGCAACATACTCAGGAAGCTTCAATAGTGACAAAACGTTTGCCCGATGTCCCGACGCAACAGGAGACTGGTTTATTCTTTCGGCAATTACAAAAGCATTGTCAAATTCGCCCGCTTGCAACGCTCTTACTCAAACGCCAACTCCCCAACCAACCATTACCCCAACACCGACTCCGCAACCCAACCCGACAACCGCGCCTGCTCCCACCGCTTCTTCTCCTTCAGCATACGACAATATTTTTCTCTCCGAAGTATTTCCTTATCCCGAACCCTCTGAAAATGAATGGGTTGAATTATATAACGGCAATGATTTTTCCGTTAATCTTTCCAATTGGTATATTGACGACAAAGAAAACGGCGGTTCATCTCCCAAATCATTTTCCGCTGCTATTTCTGCAAAAAGTTATACGACGGTTGATATAATGTCTTCCATATTCAACAACACCGGAGACTCTGTCCGCCTGCTTGACGCATCCCGATCGCTCAAAGACAGTTTTGAATATGGAAAAACGGAAAAAGGAAAAAGCTGGGGAAAGACATCGTTTGAAAACGACGAAGTCTGCCTGCAGAATCCGTCAAAAACATCTGTCAATAACCAGTGCCTCAATCCCCCTTCTTCATCCCGGCCAACCGCACAATCAAAACCATCGCAAGAATCAAACTCTGCCACACCGCAGGAAAAACCAAAGACAAGCGCTTCAACCTCAAAATCAACACCTCCAACGCCTGCCCCGTATTTTGAATTGGCAAAACCTCAAACAGAAGTATATGAAAAACAACATAATAATGTGCTCGGCGCTGCTGATTCTATTCGCTCCAATAACGGATTTCATCAATCACTCATACAAAGTTTTTCTTTTTTTTCTTTCTTTCAATCTCT
>CAYSLG010000045.1:0-4770 GCA_964431935.1 uncultured Gammaproteobacteria bacterium | reverse complement strand
AATTCTAGCTTCAATACTTGAGTTCAGTGTGATTTTCTTTCTTTCAATCTCTTTTGACTATTTTTTTTTATTTTGCTTAGAATAAAAAATAGGATGTATGAAAACAACCATGGAATTTCTTTCCCATCTTTTTATTCCGAGAGAATCAAATAATTACCGGTCAAAAGTTCTTCACCATGACTTTTTGAGCGCATATCTTCTCTTTGCTATTATCAGCGTTTTCTTTATAAAAAACATCATCCAATCTCCCCTGGGAAATGTCTTAGGATTTGCCACTGATATTTCTATACAAAAGCTGTATTCGCTTACCAATGCCGAGCGGGAAAAAAATGATCTGCCGGCTTTGTCGTATAACGAAACTCTTTCCAAAGCCGCGTATAAAAAAGCACAGGATATGTTTACAAAAAATTATTGGGCGCATTATGCAAAAGACGGCACAACACCCTGGAATTTTATCCTGCAGGAAGGATACCAATATGAATATGCCGGAGAAAATCTGGCAAAAAATTTTTTATTCAGCGACGGAGTTGTCAAAGCATGGATGGATTCAAAAACACATAAAGAAAATATTCTGCGTCCCGAGTATTCTGATATGGGATTTGCCGTTGCAAACGGCATGCTTAACGGTGAAGAAACAACGCTTGTTGTCCAGATGTTTGGAAAACCATTAGGAGAACTACAATCATCTGTAAAAAATCCGCCGATTGAAACAACTGCGCAAGAACCTTCCTCAAAGACAGGAAATGCCCCTGCAATTCTTGGCGAAAATAAATTCAGTTTTTGGAGCGCATCTTTGCGCGTAAATCTTATTTTCTTCTCTTTGCTTCTTGCTATTCTTTTTGCAGATTTTTATGTTGCCGGAAAACTTAAAATTATCCGCGCTACCGGAAAAAACATAGCGCACATGTTTTTCATCGCATGTATCATATTCGGAATTTTGCTGTCCGCAAAAGGAGCGATTTTATGAAATATCATATTTTGGACTACCTCATACTGTTTACCGCCGGTGTATTTTTTATTATTGCTTTTTATGTATTCCGCGGGGAACGGTTGATTCAGTTTTTGACTCTTGCCGGTTTTACATCTTTTTATATTCTCTGGGGCTTGTATCACCACCTTGTACATGATAAACTACATCTGAAAATAATCATTGAGTATATTTTTTTCGGGTTTATTGCGCTGCTTCTTCTCAAAATTATTATTTTCCCTTTTTAACCGTATGAAAGGCGTTATCTTGGCAGGAGGGCTGGGAACAAGGTTGTATCCTTTGACTCATGCAACAAACAAACATCTTCTTCCCGTATACAACAAGCCGATGATTTATTATCCCATTCAAACTTTAGTCAAGGCGGACATACGAGATATTTTGATTGTCGTATCCGGCCCTCATTCGGGGCATTTTATCCATACTCTCAAAAACGGCAAAGAGTTTGGCATCCGCCACCTTGAGTTTGCATATCAGGAAAAACCTGACGGCGGTATCGCAGACGCATTGAGCCTTGCCGAAGATTTTGCAGACAACCAGCCGATTACGGTTATCTTGGGTGATAATACGACTGATGCGGATATTTCGGACGGGGTAAAAAATTTTCAATCCGGGGCACTTGTCTATCTGAAGCAAGTTCCCGATCCCCACAGATTTGGAGTACCGGTATTTGACCCGCAAGATCCGGGAAAAATCATCAGCATTGTTGAAAAACCAAAAGAACCCTTGTCTGATTATGCGGTAACGGGACTTTACATCTATGACGAAAATGTCTTTAAGTATATTCATCAATGCAACCCGTCAAACAGGAATGAGCTGGAAATTACCGATGTTAATAATTTTTACGTAAAAAGCGGCAGTCTGCGCTGGGCAAAATTAGACGGATACTGGCTTGATGCCGGGACATTTGATACATTGTTTTTAGCAAATATGTACTGGAGTAAAAAAAACGGATCTGATTTTCTTAAAACCCATCTTAATTCCCGTTGACTTTTATACCTCTTTCATTCACAATACACATATGGATTCAACACAATTATTGTTAACCGTTACGCTTAGTGTTACTACTATTTTTCTGATTATTGTCGGCATTCAGCTTATTTTTATCTTGAGAGAACTGCGGCATATATTAAGAAAGGCGCGCGCTGTTATTGACGGATTTGAGAAATTCGGCGGGAGTCTGGAAAACGGATTTCATGAATTTATAGCATTTTTTTCCGGAATCAAAACCCTTCTTAAGGTCTTCCATCTCGTTGAAAAAAAGAAACATGAAAAAACAAAATGAATCCAGCCTGACAAATTTTTGGTTTCTCTTTGCATTAGGTGCTGCCGCCGGTGTTACGGTTTCTTTTCTTTTCGGAACAAAAAAGGGAAGATCATTATTAAAGACAGCTCTTGAAAACACTGAAAACATTGAAGGAAAAATCGCCGAGCTCATGGGTGATATGGAAAAAAATGACGCTTCTGCAAAAAATGAGCCTGTTATACAGGTTTTGCATAGCGGTTTGGATCTTCTTATTGATAAATTAAAAACACGAAATTCTTATTGACTTTTTATTAAAAGTATTGTATATTTAGATCACGTTTTTTAAAACCCCTTATGTTTGAGGGGTTATTTTCTTATTATCTATTTATTTTGAGTCTTCCAATCACCTGATGAATACCACCGGCAAAAACAATAAACAGCCCCATAAAGAAATTCTCCTTGGAAAGAAAGACCTGAAATTAAACGAAATAGATCTTATTGAAATCCAAAAAAACTCCTGGAATACGTTTGTGAACGTTGACTTAAAAGATATTCTTCATGACTTTTTCCCAATAGAAGATTACACGGGGAAAAAATTCACACTGATTTTTGAAGACGTGCATATTGGCGAACCGCGGTATCCTCTTGAACTTTGCATTCAAAAAAAATTGACGTATGACACTCCCGTATACGTAACTCTCAAACTGTTTAACAAAAAAACCGGATCTGAAAAAAAACAAGATGTGTATTTTTTTAATCTCCCGAAAATGACAGATCGGGGAACTTTTATTATCAACGGTATTGAAAGAGCTGTCATCAATCAACTTACCCGATCTCCGGGCGTTTATTTCACCGCAGAAGCAGATAAAAGCACCGGGCTCACATCCCACAATGTGGAAATCCGACCGTATATCGGAGCATGGATTGATATAACCATCAATAAGAATAATTTAATTGAAATGAAGGTAAATAAAAAAAGAAAATTTCTTATCACCACCTTTATCAGGGCGTTTGACGGAGAATCAAATAATGAGATTCTTCAGCATTTCAAAAATGTTGACAGCGAACTGGTAGAAAGGTATATTGCGCCAAGCTTAAAAAAAGATCAAACACAAACAAAGGATGAAGCGATTCTGGAAATTTACCGCAAAGTAAAACCCGGTGAACCGCTTGTTTTGGACCATGCCCACGATGCGTTTAAAAATCTTTTTTTTAATCCAAGGCGCTACTCGCTCACTCATGTTGGACGGTATAAAATCAACAGAAAACTCGGACTGAATCTGCCGATTGATAAAGAACATCATCTTCTGACAAAAACCGATATTATAGAAACCATCAAATATCTATTGCATCTGACTGCCAAAAAAGGCGAATTTGACGATATTGATCATTTGGGAAACCGCAGGCTTAAGACTGTTGGAGAACTGGTCAGTATGTATGGAATCCGCGTTGGAATGGTGCGCGTTGAACGAGAAATAAAAGAACGCATGAGTTTGGTTACCGGAGAAGTGAGTATAACTCCTTCCCAGATTGTTAATTCCAAGCCTCTTATCGTTGCGATCAATTCTTTTTACCGAACAAGCCAACTATCAACCATAGTAGATCAAACCAATCCTCTCGCAGAGCTTGACAATCTGCGAAGAATCACTGTGGGAGGCCCCGGAGGAATAGAGAAAAAAAGAGCATCATTTTCAATACGCGATATTTCAACATCCCAATATGGAAGAATTTGCCCAATCCGTTCTCCTGAAGGCCCAAATATCGGCGTAGTAACCTACCTTGCGCTGTATGCCCGTGTAAATAAATTCGGGTTTTTGGAAACCCCATATAGAAAAATTAAAAAAACAAAGGAAGGAAATAAAACAAACGTATCAATTACGAATGAAATTGTATATCTGCAAGCAGACGATGAGGAGAAATATCATATTACGTCCGACAATCTGCAGGTTGATGAAAAAGGATTTGTAACAAATGAAAAAACAGTGGTGCGCCACCAAGGAGAGATTCTTGAAATATCTATTGAACAGCTTGATTTTGTTGACATTTCCCCGCGCCAAGTTATAGGTATTTCTGCAGGTCTTATTCCATTCCTGCAAAACGACGACGCGAGCCGAGCCCTGATGGGATCACACATGCAATGTCAGGCTGTCCCTTTAGTCCGCCCCAGAGCTCCAATTGTAAAAACATCTCTTGAGAAAAAAATTGCATCCTCTCTCAATAGAACTATTTTTGCACAGGAAGACGGAGTTGTAGAATATGTTGACGGACAAAAAATTATTGTAAAAGGAAAAAGCGGAGAAAAATACGAACATCTTCTTGAAAGATACACAAGAACCAATAAAAACACTGTATTTGATCAGCGGCCTGTTGTTGAACTCAAGCAAAAAGTTGCAAAAGGAGATGTTCTTATTGACGGTCCGGCAACAGAAGGAGGCAATCTTGCTTTAGGGCAAAATCTTGTTGTCGCATATACATCGCTCAACGGACTTGGATACGAAGACGGATTTGTTGTTTCAGAACGGTTAATCCGCGAAGATAT
>CAYSLG010000044.1:0-6924 GCA_964431935.1 uncultured Gammaproteobacteria bacterium | reverse complement strand
TTTTTTTATCTTTATTCCATTGGATAATGTCAATTTTTTCATTTCCTCCGAGTTCTTCAGTGACAGTCTGTACTCTTATTCCTTTTTGGCCAACACAGGCGCCGACAGGGTCAACCCCGCTTTGGTCGCTTGCAACTGCGATTTTTGCCCGCTCACCCGGCTCCCGTACGACTTTTTTTATTTCAACCGTGCCGTTGCCTACTTCGGGAACTTCGCGTTTAAAAAGCTCCATGATCATCTTTGGATCAGAGCGGGAAATAATAACTCTCGGATTATTGAATTTGTCCTCTTTGATTTCTTTTACGAGAAAAATATAACTTGCATTTACCGGATATGATTCGTTTTTTATCTGTTCTTCTCTGGGAAGAACTCCCTCGGTTTTACCGATGTCAATATATGCATTGTAACCGTCAAAGCGGATGACTCTGCCTCGCACAAGCATGCCAACCTGTGTACTGTAATGACTGATAACTGTTTTTTTCTCGGCCTCCCGTATTTTTTGGATAATAACCTGTTTTGCGGTTTGGGCTGCAATACGGCCAAATCCAGGAGGAGTATTATCCGTTCCGTCTTTCAGAATATGGGCTTCTCCGGTGTCGGGATTTATTTTCGCCGTAATTGTTTCGTCAAAGAGATCGGGGTATTCTTTTTTGTAGGCGGCAAGCACTGCGGTTTCTATTGATGCAAGAACGTCTTGAGGAGAAATTCCCCGTTCTGTTGCAACCTGATGCAATGCTAAAGAAAATTCGCTTTTAACTATGCTCATAGCAATAATTGTAGCATAAAAAAGGAGAAAATCAACGAGGGAGGAACATTATTCTGCCGATTTTTCCGCAGGCTGGTCTTTTTTCGTTTCTTTTACTTCCTTTGTTTCTTTTCCTTCTTCAGCGGTTTCTTCAGGTTTTGCTTCAGTTATGACCTCAGGAGCTGCGGCAGTTGTTTCCGGGGTTATGCTTTCTTCTTTGTGGGCAACAACAGATATGACGACTTTTTCCGCATCTTCCTGAATTTCATAGGAAGCTGATTTTGAAAGGTCCTTAACCTTTATCTCGCTTCCGATTTCTTTCAAGACGCTGATGTCAACGGATATTGCATGAGGAATATTTTGCGGAAATGCTTCAACCAAGAGAGAATTGCTTTGTGTGAGGAGAACTCCGCCTTTTTGGGCGACTGCCTCCGACTGTCCGGCAATTTCTACAGGGACCTCGGCTGACACCTTTTCTTTAAGATTTACTTTTCTAAAATCAACATGGAGTATGGTATCTTTTACCGGATCTTTTTGTACGATTTTTATCAACGTAGGTATTTCTTCCGTTTCTTTGCCGATTTGGACGTATACAATCCCCGTTTCACGAGCAACACGGTATACCGATAAAAAATCTTTATACTGAAAGCTAATCGCAGTTGACGTAAAATTATTTCCGAAAATATTTCCCGGAATAAGTCCTTCTTTACGGAGTTGTTTTACTTTTTTTCCCAATGCGGTTCTCACTGAAGAACGAAGAGCAAGTTTTGTCATAGTATTTATTCCTTAATCAATTCTGTAACAAAAATTTTATCGGTTAATAGAGAAGTATTATAAAGAATCTTATTGCTTTTGACAAGGGGAGAAAAATTCTGGTTCAGAATATAAATATTTTTAGGAAGATGCAGCTGAAGATTAAAATCAGAATTTGAAGAGCCGAGTTGTTTTTGGATAACAAGCTGATACATACCGTTTCCTTTTTGCAGAGGATTATTATGAATATATTCAATGGTTATTTCGGTTTTTTCCTGCGGTTGTACTTCAAAATAAAATCCAATGGTGCGGTAGGAGGAAACTGTTTCGTCAACATTCTCAACAAGTGTGCCGTTTTTTGTGATATGTTTTATCGTGATATCTTTCGGCAGCATAACTTGAAAATAATTTTTGTATATTCCTCCGGGAAACACATCGTGCAGGGAAGAATTTTTAAATACTATATTTATAGTATTGCTAATAAATCCGGACTCATCAATACGGATTTTCAAATCAATTAATTTATTGATAAGAAAATTGGCTTTATTTACGCCGACATTTGCCTCAAGAGGAAACAGGTAATCCACAATGCAATTGCTGTTTTGCGCAATACAGCCGGGAAGGATTGTCTGTCCAGACCAATACAGCGATCGGACAAGTTCTCCCAAAGACGGATCTTCAAAATAGAGGGCCATCTGTTTTTCTTCAAGAGATTTTTGGATTGCATAAAGAATACTTTGAGGAGAGGTGCGGTTAAGATTCAAGAGAAGGGATCGCGCGACAGCCGAAAGAAAACTCTTTTTCTGGGTTGAGCCGGGAAAGAATTGCTTTTCCGCATAATACTGGGCCTTTAAATAAAAATTATCCTTATTGATTATTTCCCGGAAATCGGATATATATAGGTTTTCAAATGAAGACAGCATATTCTGGATAGTGGACGTTGTCATGATAATCCCGCCGGAAAATCCCGCTATTCCCATTTCTTTTTCAAGAAAAAAAAGAGCGTTTTTGTAATTTTCTGCAAAATCTCCTGAAAACGCAGAATCCCGCAAAAACCAATGAGGTTGGTTTAAGTATGTCTTGATTGCGGGAGGGGGTTCTATATGTGCTGTTAATTGACCGTCGGCATCGTATACGTCATAAATCTGCAGATTTTCAAAAGAAAAATCTTTTACCGAGAGTATGCCGAATGAACCGATAAATCCTCCTCCCGGGCGAAGTTCCATATTGTTAGCAAACAAGATAAGGTATTTTGCCTCTGTATTTTTTGCAAGCAGCGTCTGCGCAAACGGGATAAATTTTTGCAGTTTTGCCGATGCTTCAAGCGCTTGTTTAATCTGATGCTTGATAGTTGAAAATTGCGCGGGTGAATCGGGCAATTTCTGATATAGGATGCCCGCGCTTTCATCAAATTTTTCAATGGCATTTTTTACATTTTGAATTCGGGCGATCAAATCTTTTTTCTCCGCAAAAGAAGCGTCTTTTTTAAAAATATACAAGATGATTTTTTCTCCATTTTTTTTTATTTCGCCGGTTTGGACAAAAAGATTTTGCACCTGTTCGTTTATTTGAACGATATTGTCGGGAATGGATGCAAGTGAGAAAAAGAGAAAAGTAGGGCGGGAAAAGCCATACAGTGTTTTCGCCATTTTTAAAGAGATATTTCCCAGCCGCACAGATTGTTCAAGGTCTTTATTCCGATTATTTTTCAGGTAGGCCGCTCCCTTATAAGAAAAATAGGTGGCAGCAGCAAGAGGAATAATAAAGAGCGCATGATATAAAAAAAACAAAGAAAAAAACAAAATTATTGCGTTTTTTGTTTTGAAAAGATTGTTCCAGAATAAAGCAACGCGCAATGGCTGTTTTTTTATTCGGCCAATGGGATTTTGCAGATTAAGAAATAATTCAGGGCTTTTTGAAAAAGAAAACCAGAGAATCTGGTCTATTTTATTTTGCAGGGCGTCTTCATTATCATCGATATGTATTACTTTTATATGATTCTGGGATGTACCGGCAATTGCTGCCGCGAGGAAAGATGCCTGTTTATAGGCGTTAAAAAGAACAAATGTGGTTTTTTTTATACGGTGATGCTCTATGTGTCTTATAAGATTGGGTTGGTTCAAAACAAAGCAAATATCAAATGTCCCGCGCGCAGGAAGAGCGGGAGATACAAAAATATCAGAACGGTATTTTTTGAGCTCTTTTTTTAGAATTTGTATGAAGAGAGTGTGCTTGCCGTTTTTATCAATAATGAGGATTTTTTCCCGCGCATTCGTCTGCTCTATGTCCAGTTCCATATAGTATAATTCTACAATGAAAGTTGTGACGGTGAGTGGGTATCGGCGCATACGAAAAAATATTGCCGGCAGAAAAACAGTATTGGCGGGAGGATGTTTTGATATATTTCATTACGGCCATCTGGTTTTTCTGAAAAAAGCAAAAGAGCAGGGAGATATGTTGGTGATCGCGCTGGAATCAGACAAATTTATCCAAAAAAAGAAAAAAAGAACACCGCTTCACAATCAAAAGCAAAGATCTGAAATTTTGCGCGAACTGTCATTTATAGATTATATTGTTACATTGCCTTATTTGAAAACAGATGATGAATATTTCAAACTGGTTGAAATAATAAGACCCGCGGTTATTGCCGTTACCGAAGGCGACCCGTATATTATAAAAAAGAAGAAGCAGGCGGAAAAAATAGGGGCGGTGGTTATTGCGGTAAGCCCTCTTATACAGCCGTTTTCTTCTTCACATATTCTTAACTATGCAACTTTTTCTGGCAGTAGATCTGCCGGCAGAATCTAAAAAAAATCTTTTTGATCAGCTGACGGATTTGCGTTTGCAGTATGCCGATATCAATTGGATCCCGCAGGAAAACTATCATCTTACCTTGCTTTTTCTCGGTGAAATTGAAGTTGACCGTTCAAAACTGAAAAACATTCAAGAGATAATAGAAAGAATTCTTTTTAAATACCCGGTATTTTATCTGTATTCACTGCATGCAGGTATTTTTATTAAAAATAGAATGAACATATATCTTGAATTTATGAGGGAGAAAAATCTTGAACGTATTGCGGAAGAAATGAGGGAGACATTTCAAACAAACATAGGAAAAAAATTTATTCCCCATGTTACATTTGCACATTACAGAATACCCTCAAAACAGCAATATCTTCTTTTGAAAAAAAAGGTCCAGAATATCCCATTTGACATAGAATTCCCTGTTAAAAAACTGGCGTTGTTTCAGACGGTTGCAGAAGGGCGGAAAAATCCGACATATAAAAAAATAAAAGAATTCGGTTTGTTTAAACAATAAAAAAAACCACTCCCAAAAAAGATTCGGGAATGGTTTTTTTCAATCGTACTTGCTTATTAAGCAGATCCTATTTTATACATACCTGTGCTACAGTCTGGGCACTTTGATTTCATTGCCGGTTTTCCGTTTTTCATGGTAACGTGTTCAGGATTTGAAACTTCTTTTTTTGCTCTGCATTTTACGCAATACATGGATGCCATAATAGTTATCACCTCCCTTCACCACTTCAAATACCCCTTAATACTAACAAAATACAATACAAATTCAAATGCAAGCACGGCAATGCTTAAAAGCATGCTTTTTTTAAAGTCAGCCATAAAAAAATATTTTGTTGACGGATCAATGTGAGAATCTTCAGAAGATGGAAGAGATTTTTTTTCCAGTTTTCTTTTTTCTGACAGTATTTTTTGCAGCCTTGTTTTTTTTGGCATGAGCATATTGTAAACATATTGACACGTTTTTGTAAAGAGGTTACAATGAAAGGCAATGTTTGTCAACATCGTTTTTCTCATTTTTTTTATATGGCTTGTTGTTCTTACCGCTGTTATTTTTAAAGCAAGGCGTCATTACCATTTGCTGATTTCCCGGACAAAAAAAGAACGGATTGACGATATTCTTGATGCTCTTTTAGAGCATGATAAAGCGCACGAATCTCATATTAAAGAAATAAAAAAAGAATTGGACACAATAGCACAACAAAACCAATTTCATTTTCAAAAAATAGGATTGGTGCGATTCAATCCATTCGGCAGGTCTGGAGGAGAGCAGAGTTTTGTATTGTCGCTTCTTGACGGAAAAAAGAACGGGTTTATCATAAATTTTATGTATACGCATGAAGGAATGAGAGCGTATGCAAAAAAAATCCAGGAGGGAAAAGGGAAGGAATACGAATTGTCGGGAGAAGAAAAGGAAGCGATTGAAAAGGCGCATTAATTACAATTTTCTGTTTTATTATGATCAATAAAAAGGCGGCATATGTTATCAGTATTATTATATTTTTTCTGTCGGCATATGGAAGTTATGGCTTTTTTTCTAATGATGAAGGTTCTTTTAAGATGCTTTCTCCAATTTCGGATTATAAGGCGCCGGGTTCCAACGGAACAAAAGGAGCTGCTCCGACAGTATCAAATGAACCAAAAACAGAAGAATGCCCTTTGAACGGCACACTGTTTTCTAAAACTCAACGCTCCAAATGGGAGTCAAGAAGACCCTTGGGTATTATGGTTGAAAATCATAAGGAGTCACGTCCGCAATCGGGTATTTCATCTGCGGATGTTGTCTATGAAGTAGTCGCAGAGGGCGGGATCACACGGTTTTTAACAGTTTTCTATTGCCAGGACGCTTCATTTGTCGGTCCAATCAGGTCAGCCCGCATTTATTTTATTACACTTTTGCAGGGGTATGGAAATTATCCGCTTTATGCCCATGTAGGCGGAGCAAATACCGAAGGGCCTGCTGATGCGCTTGGTGAAATAAAAGATTTGGGATGGGGCCTTTATAATGACTTAAACCAATTTTCAGTTCCATTCCCATATTTTTGGCGTGATTATGAGCGTTTGCCAAGTGTTGCAACAGAACATACGGTATACAGCTCTACTTCAAAATTGTGGGATTATGCGCAGTCAAAAAGAAAATTATCAAATGTAGACGAAGATGGAGAAAGTTGGAATGAAACATTTTCTTCCTGGAAATTCAGCGATGATGAAAAACCTGAAAAAAGAGGAGAATCAACACAGATAAGTTTTGGGTTTTGGACACAGTTTGCAGATGATTATGCGGTTGTTTGGAATTACGATAGAGAAACAAATATGTACAGAAGGGAAAACGGAGGAAAGCCCCAGATGGATAAAAATAGCGGAAAACAGCTGGAATCAAAGAATATCATTGTTGTTTTTTCCAAAGAGTCACCTGCAAACGACGGATATGAAGGAGGGCATATTCTCTATAAATTAACAGGAAAAGGTGATGCTCTGGTTTTTCAGAATGGGAATGCCATAAAAGCAACATGGAATAAAAAAGATGAGGAGTCGGCAATGAAATTTTATAATGAAAACGGGAAAGAAGTCAGTATAATAAGAGGCCAGGTATTTGTTGAAATATTGCCGAC
>CAYSLG010000043.1:0-7129 GCA_964431935.1 uncultured Gammaproteobacteria bacterium | reverse complement strand
TTATCAATAACAGGACCTGTCACAATAATATACATATCTTTTTTAATAGCGCTTACTGTTATTTCCTTTTTTCCCGACCCGCTAACGGCATAAAATTTTGTCAAAGCTTCATCAATATTTATTTCATATGGCGCCTCGTCTTCTGTCTTTATTTTTATTGTTTTTTCATCGTTTTCTACCACTATCCCCGTTATGGCTTTTTGTCCGTTTTTGCGAAGTTCGGTGATTTTTGTTGCCAGTTTTTCTTTCAGATCTTTCACGTCTTTTTCCGTTGCAGCGCTTGGCGTTGCACTTGCCGAAGGCGTTGCACTCTGCGCCATGACGCTTCCCGATACTACACTGATAATGAATGCAAAAATTATGAATATTTTTTTCATTATTGTTCGTCCAAATAATAAATTTTAAGCTCTTTTTCCCTGGAATTTGATTGGGAATTTTTTGCATAGACAGCAATCCGGATTACATTTTCTCCAAAAGACAATGGTATATCAACGGAAAAATCCTCGTTTTCGTTTTTGAGACTTATGTCTTTTATCGGCGATTGAATAAGAATAAGAGAATCTTTGGGCGCTTTTCCTTTTATGGAAACGGAATTTTTGTTGACAATGGCATTATTTTGAGGTTCAGATATTTCAAATGTTTGAAAATCAGCCGTATTAATCGGCGCTATTGGAGTTTCCTTTATTGTATTCGTTGGAACAGGAGGAATTTTTTGAATCTTATCTTCTCTCATCTTCATAACCATGATAATTGCGGCAAAAATACCAAGTCCTATACCCAATAAAATCGCAATATATGTTTCTTTTTTCATAAAAAGATAAGACAATATTAACGCACCGACGGATTTCTGTCAATCCCGAAGGGTAAGAGAAGCGAGCGTTTGGGGAATGGTCTGGATAAGATTGGCAACGGTAAACCAGCCTTTTTGTTTTTTATACAATTCGTCAGCAGATTTTTTTAACAGGTATGAGGCGATAACTGCAGAGTAAAACGGATTGTTTTTTGCATATAATCCAAGCGATAGGCCTGCTAAGACATCGCCTGTTCCTCCTTTTGTCAATCCGGCGTTTCCTCCTTCCACAACAAACGTATGTTCTCCGTCGGAAATAAAATCTTTTACTGCTTTAAGAAGAATCACACAGCGGTATTTTTTTGCATGCGCCTCCACTGTCTTTTGTATATCGCCTTCGCTTTTTCCCTCAATGCTTTCTCCAAACAGCTGCTGGAATTCTCCTTTGTGCGGAGTCAGAATCGGCGGGGTTTTCAACTGCAGCAGCCAGTCTTTTTTCATCATCTGCAAAGCTCCCGCATCAAATACAAACCGTTTTTCAGGAAAATTGCAGATGAGGTAATGTATTATTAAATAAGTAAATAATGATTCATCAGTTATTTTCAATAATTCATTAAATTTCGAATTTCGAATTTCGAATTTCGAATTTTTTCCCCCTCTCATCATTCCCGGTCCCACCAATACTGCATCGTCTTCCTGCATATAATCGGGAATGTGTTTGCGGGAAACAACAATGCCGTTTTGAAACTTTTTTTTCAGGGAAAGAAATACCGCGTTGTTTTCCTCTGTTGAGGCATAATGAACAATGTCAACAAAAAAGGAAGCGGTTTCCGCAGCCCATATTGATGCACTGTGAAACAACGACGACCCGCCGATAACCAATACCCTTCCATTCTGCCCTTTGTGGGAATCGGACTGCGGAAGAAACAGGTGTTTCAAAAACGGCTGAATATCCTTAGGATTTGATGTGTGAATATGCATAAGAGCTACATCGTAAATCGGCAACGGTAACGAAACCCGTATCGTCACACGTAAAACGGTTACGAAACTGTGTAACGTAATCGAAATTGTAAATCGGCAGGTAACGAAGCCCGTATCGTTCAACGGCAATCGTCGTTCGTCTTTTAATACGAATAACGCAACCGACTTACGAAACAGGCTTCGTTGCCTTAACCGTTTTTATATTGCCTTAACGCTTCCCTTATTATCTCAATTGATTTTCTTAAATCATGCACATTCAATACATATGCAATGCGCACCTGGTTTGTTCCCGATCCTTTGGTGGCGTAAAATCCCGGCGCAGGTGCAAGCA
Organism: uncultured Gammaproteobacteria bacterium; assembly: GCA_964431935.1. Lineage (GTDB taxonomy): Bacteria > Patescibacteriota > Microgenomatia > UBA1406 > GWC2-37-13 > CAYSLG01. The sequence goes on along the minus strand of CAYSLG010000043.1, from coordinate 5,027 downwards.
TGACGGTTGCATTATGCAGCCGGAAATCAGTCAGTAGCCACGTGCAAAAATCTTCGCTGTCTTTTACCGGCAATGTTACTATTGTATAAAATGCGCCTTCCGGTTTGGGGATAAAAACGCCGGGGATTTTTCGCAGTCCGTCGTACAGAACATCTCTTCGCTTCATATACTCCTTGATAACATCGTCCGTATACGATTGGGGAACATCCACCAATTTTGCAGAAACAATCTGGTCAACCAGTCCGGCCGATAACCTCCCCTGCCCGATCCGCAGCACACCGTCCATGATATCACGGTTCATGGAAACAAGCGTCCCCAACCGCGCTCCGCACAGGCTGTACCGCTTGGAAAGACTGTCAAGCACGACCGCCTGTTGGGGGATTTCTTCCATGTATGTGAACAAAGATACATGCTTTTTTCCGTCGTATACAAATTCCCGGTATACTTCGTCGGACAAAAGAAACAATCCGTATTCTTTTGCAAGATCAACCAGCATTTCCATTTCTTTTTTGGTGTATGCGGTTCCTGTCGGGTTGCTTGGGTTGCAAATAAGAATCGCTTTTGTTTTTTTTGATATTTTTTGGGCAATGGTTTTTTTATCCGGCAGATGAAATCCGTTTTTCGCTTCTGTTGGGATAGAAACTACAGTCACGTCATTCAACGCGGCGTACGAATTGTAATTTGTATAGAACGGCTCAAAGCATATTACTTCTTCTTTCGGTTCGCATACCGCAAACAATGCCATGGAAATCGCCTCCGATCCGCCGACGGTAACCTGGATATGGGAAGTTTCAATATAATTATATCCCAGGCGGTTATAGTATATCTTCATTGCCTCAAGAAATACCGGCTCTCCCTGCGATTGTCCGTATCCGATGGGATCCTGCTTCCAATTTATTATGGCGTCAAGTATTACTTTCGGAGTCTTGATATCGGGGTCGCCGATATTGAGGTGATATACTGTAACGCCTTCTTTTTTTGCTTTGTTTGCAAACGGCGCCAGTTTTCTTATTGGCGACGCCGGAACTGCAAATAGACGCTTGGAAACCGCTCCTGTTTTATTTTTCATACAGTGTATGATAAATAGTAATGTAAAATTTATATAATAAATTTTCGCAACAATCAAATGGTGATATAATAAGTGCTATGATAAAAACTCATCGCGAGTTACGGAAAGCTTTTGCAGAATTCTGGGAAAAAAATAATCACAAAGAAGTTCCCCCTATTCCCCTTGTTCCGCAGAATGATCCGACTACTCTTTTTACCGGCTCCGGCATGCAGCAGCTTGTTCCCTATCTTCTGGGCGAACCGCATCCCTTGGGTGAAAAACTTTTTAACATCCAGCCCTGTTTCCGCTCGCAGGATATTGAGGAAATCGGCGATAACCGCCATACGACTTTTTTTGAGATGATGGGCAACTGGTCGTTGGGAGCGTATTTCAAAAAAGAACAGCTTGTATGGTTTTTTGAATTTCTGGTTGAAACCGTCAATCTTGATCCGAAAAAACTATACGCAACGGTATTTGCCGGAGAAAATTCCCTGCCCAAAGACGAAGAATCCATTGAAATCTGGAAAAATATCTATAAAAAATACGGAATTGACGCGAAAATCGGCGAAAGAATTTTCCTGTACGGGCCGGAAAAAAACTGGTGGTCGCGCGCCGGCGTACCCGCAAATATGCCTGCAGGCGAACCCGGCGGACCGGACAGCGAAGTATTCTACGAATTCACGTCTGTTCCCCATAACACGGAATACGGAGCATCATGCCACCCCAACTGCGAATGCGGACGGTTTCTGGAAATCGGAAACAGTGTCTTCATGCAGTATAAAAAAATGCCTGATGGAAGTTTTGAGGAACTGCCGAAGAAAAACGTTGACTTCGGGGGAGGATTGGAGAGAATTTTAGCCGCTATTAATAATAATCCGGACGTGTTCCAAACTGATATTTTTGCAGATATAATAAAAACTATTGAAAAAGTCTCGGGTAAATCGTATGCAGAACAACAAAATCAATTAGCCATGCGGATAGTCGCGAATCATATTAAAGCATCTGTTTTTCTCATAATTAACGGTGTCAAACCTTCAAATAAAACTCAGGGATATGTTCTTCGCCGATTATTAAGAACAGCTACAATGAGTTTGCGCAGTTTGGAACAGAAAATCAACGAACATGATATTATGGCTATAAGTCAAAGCGTTATACAGACTTATAATGATCTCTATTTTTTCAGTAATAGCTCAAAAAATGTTGATGATGAAATTGGACCTGAAATATCTAGATTTACTATAACTATAGAAAAAGGGATAAAAGAAATTCAGAAAATTGATACCGTTGATGGCAAAGTCGCTTTTAATTTATATCAATCATTCGGTTTGCCTTTAGAAATAATTGAAGAATTAGCAAAACAAAAGGGACAAACAATTAATCATGAAGAATTTGAGAGAGAATTTAATAAACACAAAGAATTATCTAGAAGCACTTCCGCCGGCATGTTTAAGGGAGGGCTTGCCGACCACAGCGAACAGACGATTAAGTATCATACCGCAACGCATCTTCTCCATCAGGCTCTTTTTGATATTCTGGGAGGCGCAATCCGGCAGGAAGGATCGCATATCACGGGCGAGAGGCTGCGGTTTGATTTTTCCTCATCGCGCAAACCGACCGAAGAAGAATTGAAAAAAATTGAGGAAATTATCAACCAAAAAATCAAAGAACAACTGCCGGTGGAATATAAAATCCTGCCAAAAGAAGAAGCGCTGAAACTCGGCGCGCGGTCTTTCTTCCGCGAAAAATATCCCGATATGGTAAAAGTATATTGCATTGCCGACTATTCAAAAGAATTCTGCGGAGGACCCCATGTCAAAAATACGAAAGAAATCGGCACGATTTCTTTGTATAAATTTGAGAACATTGGAAGTAATTTGTACAGAATATATGCAAAATAAATTCGAAATTAGAAATACGAAATACGAAACAAATTCAAAATTCAAAATTTCAAAATGAAAAAAGACCAAATCACATTTCAGGACTTCCTGAAACTTGACATCCGCATTGGAGAGGTAAAAAACGCAGAAGCTGTCCCCGACTCAAAAAAACTTCTGAAACTTGCGGTTGATCTGGGCGAAGATTATGGAACCGTTGTCATTTTTACCGGCATGGCGCAGTTTTATACGCCTGATAATTTTACCGGCAGGAAATTTGCATTCATTGCAAATCTTGAACCCAAAAAAATGCTCGGAGAATTTTCCCGGGGCATGATACTATCTGCGGATATGAATGACAAACCGGTATTAATTGGAGTACAATCAGAAGTACCAAATGGATCTGTGATACGGTAAAATAATAATTGTCATCCCCGCGCAGGCGGGGATCCAGTCTTTATATCTCATCTGGATTCCCTCCTCCGAGGGAATGACAAACTATACTATGCTTTCCCTCAAAACATCCATCAAAAATATTCCTCTGGAAACATGCATTTTCAATGCGTCAGGTCCCAGAGACGAAACACTCCCCCAGCTTGAAGTCATTGCCAAATCCGCATCCTCCGCAATCATGATGAAATCCTGCACTCTTGACTCCCGGCAGGGAAATCCCGAACCCCGCTACGCCGATCTGCCCGACCATTCTTCCATAAATTCCATGGGACTTCCGAATCTCGGCTATAAGGAATATGCAAAATTCGTCAGCATTTTGAAAAAAAAATATACAAAACCCGTCATCGCAAGCATATCCGGCATGACGCTTGAAGACAATGTTGTCATGTTCAAGGCGTTCAACGATACGGAGGTTGACATTATAGAATTCAACCCCGGCTCTCCCAACACCATCGGAAAACCCATTGTCGGATATGATGCGTCGGATATGGACAGGCTTCTTGACGCGGTATGCAAAGTGAACACAAAACCGCTCGGCGTCAAACTTCCTCCGTATTTTGATTTTGTCCATTACGAACACATCGCAAACGTGCTGAAACAGTATCCCGTTAATTTTATAACCGCTGTCAATTCCATCGGAAACGGACTGGTTATTAACCCCGAAACCGAACAACCCCTCATAAAACCAAAAGGAGGCTTCGGCGGCATTGGAGGAAAAGCAATAAAATATACTGCGCTTGCCAATGTGCGCAAATGGTATGAACTGCTTGGCGACAGAATGCAGATTATCGGCGTTGGAGGAATTATTACCGGTATTGATGCATTTGAATTTATTCTGGCAGGCGCAAGCGCCGTGCAGATTGCAACTGTTTTTTACCAGGAGGGCCCGCAATCCTTTGCAAGAATCCAGAAAGAATTAACCGCTTTCATGAAAAAAAAGAAATATGCATCCATTGATGATTTCAAAGGGAAGCTTAAAACGCTCTAAATAAAATTCCCTTGACAAGAAAAAGTAATTCTTTTATTCTCTACGATACTATGAAAAAAATAATCCGCCGAAAAACCGATGATAATGAATTAGAAGTTGACCAGCCGGCTGAACAAAAATATCAATATATGCAGCAGAATCCAGCACCTCAATCAAACAATCTTGTTGTTATTCTTCTCATTGTTATTTCTTTTTTTGCAGGGTACCTTTTTTTCAAAGTAAAGAATCTTGAACAGAATAAAAATACCGCGACAGCTGTACCGAATCAACCGGATCAGCAAGCCCAACCCCCTCCTCCAACAACGGTTTCCTTAGATGCGGTAAAGAAACTTTTTTCAGACGGGTATTTGAAATTCGGCGATGCCAACCGCAAAGTATTATTTGTTGAAGTCAGCGACCCAAGCTGCCCGTTCTGCCATATTGCGGGTGGAAAAAATCCCGAGTTAAGTAAACAGGTCGGCTCCCAATTCCAATATGTTTCAGACGGCGGATCATATGTTCCTCCCCTTCTTGAAATGAGAAAATTGGTTGATCAGGGAAAAGCATCGTATGTCATGGTGTACGGCAACGGTCACGGCAACGGAAGACTGGCAACAGAGGCAATGTACTGCGCCTATGAAAAAGGGAAATTCTGGGAGGTACATGACGAACTTATGAATAACAA
>CAYSLG010000042.1:0-7135 GCA_964431935.1 uncultured Gammaproteobacteria bacterium | reverse complement strand
AGTATCATCGGCGCTGACTCGTTTCACTTCCTTGTTCGGGATGGGAAAGGGTGGGTCCAAGCCGCTCAAGCAACCAAGGCAGTATGTATTATAAAAAAGTGCAGTCAAAATAGCAATAGGAAGTTATAATAAAGGTATGGAACGAAAAGAAAAAAACTTCAGCGGGTATTTGCATGCGTATTGCACATATCCGTCTTTGTCTTTTGAAACCCAGGGAAGTGATGAAAAAGTAATCTTGATTTTAAGAGCGCATCCAATCACCCAACTGTTTTGGGTTTTTAATATTTTTATTTTCATTTTTATTTTTGCTGTTTTTAATATCTATATTCTGGCAATACTTCCTGTTAATAGTTTGCAGGGATTTTTTATAAACAGTTTGTGCGTAGTCTTTATTTTCAGCTATGCGTTTTTCAATTTTTTAAGCTGGTTTTTTAATGTTGGAATTATTACGAACAAACGTGTTGTTGATATTGATTTTCATAACGTGCTATATAAAGAATTGAGTGAAGCACGGCTTAAAAAAATTGAGGATATCACTTCAAAAAGCGGAGGATATATTGGTTCGCTCTTCAATTTCGGCAATGTATTTATTCAAACGGCGGGACAGGAAACAAATATTGAATTTATAAAAGTTCCCAACCCCTCGGGAGTATTAAATATTTTGAACCATTTGCTGGAGAACAAACATGGACATTAATTTTTTGACAGATCTTTTATCAGGTAATAATTTTGTTGCGGTTTTTTTTAAACCGACAGCTGTATTTATTGGAATATTTTATTTTTTATATGCGGTTGTTATTGCAAAACAAACGCAAACCATGAATAAAACTTTGAAGACAGGATCGGGAACTATTATTTTTTTCATTTCAATTTTTCAGATTATTTTAGCCGCCGCGCTTTTTGTGCTGAGTTTTTCCTTATAATATTTTTATGTTTCAACCAACCGCGGTACTATATCCGGGAAAAAATCAGTTCGGCATATTCTCTGGCGCCATATCCGGACGGAATTTTTATCTTGTTTTGGAAATAGCGCAAGGAGCAACACATGAAGAAGGACAAAAAGCTCTTTTATATTTTGAGCAGACGATTTCGGAAAGCAATATTATTCAGCTTGCAGATTTTGAAATGCTCTGTGCAGATGCGGTAAAGGCAGTAAATCTTTCTTTTGATATCTCATTTGCATGCGTATTTGTTAACAATAATGTATTGTATGCAAAAACAATGGGAGGCGGGGAAATATACATACAAAGAAAGGGAGGTTTTGCAAAAATAATTCATGGAAATAAAAGTGCGTCAGGATATATCCACAACAGGGATACGTACATTCTTACAACTAAGGATTTTATTCGTGCGGCAGGAGGAGAGGAGAGTATAAAACGCATGGCACAAAACAAAAATTTTCAGGAAGCCGTTGATCAAACTAATATCAATTCCCCCGCAATTTTTCTCAGAGCAGAAAAAGGAGAGGAGGAAGAACAGAGAGATATTATTTTTAATAAAACATTTTCTCTCAAAAAAGAATTTATAGTAAAAATACTTGTTTTTATTATTTTTTTTATTCTTGTATGGAGTGTTCTGCTGGGATATCAAAGGAGAATTGAATCAAAAAACCAGAAAAAAATCCAGGTGGCAAAAGAGCTTGTTAGCCAAAAACTGCAGGAATCTGCAGACATTGTATTTCTTAACAGTGAACGAGCGCTGATTTTACTTTCAGAAAGTAAAGATGTATTGCAAAAACTTGAAAAAGAAATAGGGAAAAAATACGAAAAACAAATAAAAGAATTAGTGTTGCAAATAGAAAAACAAGAATCGGGCATTCTAAAAAAAGAAAACAAAAATTTTGAGGAGTTTTTTGATCTTTCTGTAGAAAACAAAGATGCCCATGGAGATTTTATTTCTTTAAGCGGAAGCAATCTTTCTATTCTGGACAAAAAAGGAAATTTATACGTTGTGTCTTTGCAGAGAAAGTCGCTTTCTAAAAGGGAGATTGCGGATCTTCGCCAAACCTCATTATTTTCTTCTTTTGAAAACAAATTTGCGATATACGCAGAGGGCGACGGTATTTATACAATAGATAAAAATAATGCACTTATAAAAACAATTGAAAAAGACGGAGAATGGGAAATGGTAAAAGGGCTGCAATTTTACGGAGGGAATATCTATGTTTTTGATACGGGCAAGAGCGAAATATATAAATACGTTGAAGGCGAAACCGGTTTTTCCGAAAAAACCCCGTATTTTAAACAGACAGAGAGCGTTAATATAAGCGAAGCCGGTTCGTTTGCCATTGACGGATCAATATATATTGCATTTGACAGTGCAATTATAAAGTACACCTCCGGCGTCCGCGACGCATTTCAGAATTCATTTCCGGACAAAGACATTGCTATTGAAAAAATATATACCAATAAAGAATTGGAGCGGGTATATATATGGGATAAGCAAAAAGGAACGATATATATTCTGGAGAAAAAAGGAGTATATGAGCGTCAGATAGTCTCCGACATCCTGAAAAAAGCCGTTGATTTTGTGGTGTACGAAGATAACATATACATTCTTCTTGGACCGAAGATTTTCAGGATTTCTATTCTATAAAATCCTTCTCTTCCTTTTTCAAGGATTCAACGTAGGGGGAAGGGATTGAATAGGTAAAATCGTTGTTTGAAATAATCGCTTGATATGTTTTTTCACTGATTGGAAAAAATACCGCGGTACTCTTCACATTTTGCTCTATTATATCAATTGATAAATTTCCGGATCGCGTTATTTTATTTTTTGTCATATCGGATGCTTTAAGCGTTGCAAGATCGTTGATAAAAAAATCAACGCGGTCTTTTTTTACTTTTTTCTCTCCAATGACCCAGTCGTCTCCTTTTTTGGAAAGCGTTGTTTTTTTCCCGTCAAGCTCAATGGTTATGGAAGAAACAAATTTTTCATCCTGAATAAGAGGGACACGAAGATCTCGGAAATCATCGGATATAAATATATCTGCAAATCCCGAAGCTAAAAACACATCGTCTTCATCATTGGCAGATACATAATTTGCATAAGAGGTATGATCTGTTCCGATATAAAGAGTAAATATTTTTTTTGGAGTTTTTATTTCTATTGTTCTCTTGCCTATTTCAAATTCCTCCCGTTTGGTTGTATTATTTGAGACGATATCTTCTTTTTGAAGAGACTGTATATTTTCAATAATGTTTTCTATTCTTTTTTCATCTGCGGCGAATTCATCCGCATCGCGCACAACATACCAGTGGTTTTCTTTTTTGAAAATCTCCGCAATCTTTTCCTCGCTTTTCAAAATAATTTTTTCAATATCATTTATTTGCAAATCCGCAAAAGGTTTTGGGATTTTTTTGGGAAATATACGGTTATACGAATTCAAAAAAACAAAAAGCAAAGCTATGAAAAAAAAGAGCGATAAGAGTTTGAAAAAGCGCATGGTAGAATATTATACATGAACGGATTTGAAAATGAAAAAACTATTATAGAAAAAATCATCAAGCGCGATGAAAAAGCGCTTTTTGAGGTGTATACCACTTACAAGCAATCTATCTTCAACTTTATTTACCGCCAAATCCGCGATTATCATAGCGCGGAAGAAATTACGCAGGACGTATTTTTTGACTTTATTGAATCTCTGCGAAATTTCAGGGGAGAATCAAAAATAAAAACATTTCTCTTTTCCATCGCAAAAAACAAAATTATCGATCATATACGGAAGAAAAAACTGAAAAAAATTCTTTTTTCCGCGCTTTCGCCGTTTGTTGTTGAAAGTATTGCGACCGTTGTCATGGATGATGAACTGGAAAAAAAAGAAGTATCGCGTAAGATAAAGCAGGTGCTTGACAATCTTCCGAATGATTACCGCGTTATACTAAGACTGAAATATATACAGGGAGAAAAAATAAAGGAAATCGCGCAGAAATTATCCATGAATTTTAAGGCAGCGGAAAGTTTGTTATTCCGAGCGAGAAAAGCATTTGTAAAAGTATTTCAAAAAACAAGTTAAAACAAATATGCCGCATAAACTTCTGATAAAAAAAGAATTAAAAAACAAACTGGACGAGGTATTTTTTATGGAGTCAAACAATCTGGGGTATTATCCCTTGAACAGATTCTATAAATTTACTACCTATTTTTTAAAAACAATGCCGTTTGTATATTTAATTCCGTTGTCTATTCTCATATCTGTGTGTTTGTATCTTATTTCCGATTTCCTGGTAATTCGTCTGGCAAGTCTTCTTCAATATGGATTTTAAAACACTTATTATTGAAATAGCTGCTGCCTGTTTTATCGTTTTCAAAAGATTTTTTTCCCTGATTATCGCTCCTTACAAAACATTGCGGAAGATCAGTTTTGAAAAAGACTACTTGCAAGTTTTTGTAATTTTCACTCTTGTATTTATATATTTCTATACGGCAAACATATTCCGTAAATCAGCAGTTCATCCGGTATTTATATTCGTTATTTTTTTTATTAATTTTTTTTTCACGATATATTTTTTTTATTTTTTGTCAAAGCGCTTTGAGAAAAAAGCGAGATTTTCCAGTTTTATATTTACATTTTCTTACGCATTGTTTCCGACGCTTCTGTGGTTTTTTGCGAATTCTCTCATATATGCGATTCTTCCTCCTCCGCGGAATCCTTCATTTTTAGGATTTTTTTTCAGCGTTCTTTTCATTGGATTTTCAATCAGTCTGCTTTTCTGGAAAATTATTTTAGTATATCTTGCCGTGCGGTTTTCTTCACAGATGGGCTTTTTCCGTATTATGTATAGCGTGCTGTTGTATGCGTGTATATTTATCCCATATACGTTACTGCTGTATTTCTTAGGAATCTTCCGTGTCCCGTTTTTGTGACCCGGTTCAGAATGATTTTGTATTGGAGAACGACTCCATACTACATATGAGTCTTCGCGATTTTGCAGATGCTGAAAAAAGAAGGATATTTCTTGAAAACGAATTACAGATGCAATTACCTGCAATTAAAGATTCGTTTTCTGACAACGAAGCAGATATTCACTGTGAAAACCTCATCGGCGCAGTATCGCTTCCCCTCGGCATTGCCGGTCCTCTATTGGTAAAAGGAGAGTGTGCAGACGGACAGTATTATATCCCTCTTGCAACAACAGAAGGCGCTCTGGTTGCATCAGTTGCCAGAGGATGTAAAGCTCTTTCTCTCTCGCAAGGAGCGCAAGTATACACACATAGAGTCGGAACAACGCGGGGACCTGTTTTTTTCGTCGGAAATCTTCAGGAGCAAAAAAAACTACACCAATGGCTTGTAAAACATGAACGCATATTGAAGCAAACCGCAGAGCAGACATCGCGTCATCTTATTTTTTTAAAAATGGATATACGGTTATTGGTAAATTATGTATTTGTCCGATTTTATTTTGATACGGATAATGCCATGGGGATGAATATGGCAACAATCGCAACGCAGGCGATGGTTGAGGTGATTAAAAAAGAAACCGGTGTTTCATGTCTGTCGGTTGCGGGCAATTTTGACATTGATAAAAAACCCGCATGGCTTAATAGTATCAACGGAAGAGGATGTACTGTCTGGGCGGAGGCGGTTATTGAAAAGAAAATAATAGCAGATGTTTTAAAAACAAGCGCGCAGAAATTATATGATGTATGGCTGGGAAAATGCGTGTTCGGGTCAATGATGAGCGGGTCATTGGGATTTAACGCGCATTTCGCAAACATAGTTGCCGCTTTTTTTGCGGCAACAGGCCAAGATCTGGCGCATGTTGTTGAGGGAAGCATGGGTATTACGGCAATACGCATTGTTGATGATGGCGGTTTGCATATTTCAGTCTATCTTCCGGCTGTTATGGTTGGAACTGTTGGTGGAGGAACAAAGCTGAAAACCCAGCAGGAAGCACTTCGCATTCTTGGTATTTCCGATTCCGAAGAGCTTGCCGAAGTACTGGGCGGGGCGGTATTGGCCGGAGAATTATCCCTTCTTGCCTCACAGGCTGAAGGAACATTGGCAAGAGCGCATGAGAGATTGGGAAGATAGAAAATGAAAAACTAAAAATGAAAATATAAAAACGATACATAAAAATGTAAAAAAGCAAATACAAAAAATTCTTTTTTTGATTTTACATTGTCATTTTTCATTTTTATATTTTATTTTTTATTTTGATATGTTTGGCATAATCTCATACGGTTTTTATATTCCAAAATACAGGATCTCGGTTGACGAGCTGGCGCGCGTATGGGGAAAAAATCCTATAGACATAAAGAGATCTTTACATATTTTGGAAAAAGCAGTGGCTGGTTTTGATGAAGATGCGCTTACCATGGCATTTGAGTCGGCTCGCATGGCTTTTTCCGGCATAGATATTTATAAAAAAAATATCCGGGCTGTTTTTGTGGGATCGGAAACTCATCCGTATGCGGTCAATCCAACTTCAACCATCCTTGCGGAATTTCTGGGAATAGAAAAAAACTATCTGGCATATGATACCCAGTTTGCCTGCAAAGCAGCAACAGGCGCTATGATAAGCGCGCTGGGGCTCATACAATCGGGTTATACACCGTATGCGTTAGTTTGCGCATCGGACAAAGCAACAGGGAGGCCGCACGACGCTTTGGAATATACTGCCGCATCAGGATCGGTGTCTCTTATTCTTGGGAAAGGCGACGTTGCACTTGAGGTGGTTGATATGACGTCGTTTTCTTCAGATACTCCTGATTTCTGGAGAAGAGAAGGAATACGGTATCCTTCGCACGGCGGCAGATTTACCGGCAAACCGTCATATTTTTTCCATGTTCAGGAATCGTCAAAGCGTCTTTTAAAAAAAACAAATCTGCAGCCGCATCAATTTTCCCATGCGGTTTTTCACATGCCCAACGGAAAATTTCCCGTTGAAGCAGGGCTGTCCTTGGGTTTTGAAAAAAAACAGCTGGAGGATTCTTTAACAGTATCGTATGTTGGCAATTCATACACTGCATCTGCATTGATGGGGTTGGTTGCGGTTCTGGAAAAAGTCAGAGAGGGAGACCTGATTTTCTTTGCTTCATACGGATCAGGAGCAGGGTCGGATGCGTTTGTTTTCAGAGCAACAAAACATTTGAAGAAAAGAAGAAAATTATTCCGAAAACAAGTAGATGAAAA
>CAYSLG010000041.1:0-7161 GCA_964431935.1 uncultured Gammaproteobacteria bacterium | reverse complement strand
GATGGCAAAAGACGAAGGAATTCCTGTTGAAGAACGGTCTATTGACAGGACGGAATTGTATGTTGCCGACGAGGCGTTTTTTTCCGGAACAGGTGTACAGGTTGCCTGGATTTCCAAGATAGACGGAAGGGTTGTTGGCAATGGAAAAAGAGGGCCGGTTGCGCAAAAACTGCAGGATTTGTTTTTTGAAATAGTGAGGGGGAATAGTAAGAAATATGAAGAATGGTGTATTAAGTTGCACATTTAAAATTCAACAGATTCCGTCACGAGTTTCCTTCCCGCCAGTGCTTTCTGCGTTGCGCGCTGTCGGGAACCCTTCCACTCGTGCCACCTGTTGAATTGATTGTTAATGTTTCTATTTATGAACATAACAGGGAAAGAGGCGGTCATACGGTCGCTTATCCATGAAAACGTTGAAGTTATATTCGGGTATCCCGGCGGGGCTATCATGCCGGTATATGATGCTTTGTATCATTATACCGATGCAATCCGTCATATTTTGGTCCGCCACGAACAGGGAGCGGCGCATGCTGCCGAAGGATATGCGCGCCTTACCGGAAAAGCAGGGGTATGTATGGCAACATCAGGGCCCGGAGCAACAAATTTGGTTACGGGTATTGCGGATGCCATGATGGATTCGGTGCCGATGGTATGCATTACCGGACAGGTGCATATTTCGGTCCTGGGAACAGACGCATTTCAGGAAGCCGATGTTATCGGTATAACAACGCCCATTACCAAGTGGAATTATCAGATTACCAAGCCGGACGAAATTCCCGAAATATTTGCAAAAGCTTTTTATATCGCCCAGACGGGCAGGCCTGGACCGGTTGTTGTTGATATCACGAAAAACGCGCAGTTTGAAGAACTGGAATTTTCTTATAAAAAAGTTACGCACATTCCTCATTTTTGTGCCGAAGAACCGGATGAAAAAACCGTCAGGCAGGCGGCGGAGATTTTGGATACTGCGGAAAAACCCTATATTCTTGCCGGACACGGCGTGCTTATTTCCCGTGCACAAAACGAGCTTCTGCAATTGGCAGAAAAAATAGACGCTCCGGTTGCTGTTACGCTTCACGGATTATCATCATTTCCGACAGACCATCCCCTCTATGCCGGCATGCTTGGCATGCACGGAAACTACAGTCCCAATGTCCTGACAAACAAAGCCGACGTCATTCTTGCGGTTGGCATGCGTTTTGACGACCGTGTAACAGGCAAACTTTCAGGTTATGCGCCGAATGCACGCATAATTCATATTGACATTGATCCGGCAGAGCTGAATAAAAATATTCCCGCGCTTATATCTATCGCAGGCGACGCAAAAACCGTATTACAAACAGTAACAGAACAGGTCCAAAAAAATACTCATACGGAATGGAATAGTACATTTAAGGAGCTTGACCGCGAAGAATATGAAAAAGTAATAAGCAAAGAAATTGCGCCAAAAACAGGAAAAATAACAATGGGGGAAGTCGTAAACATGCTGTCTCAAAAAACAAACGGGGAAGCGGTTATTGTTGCCGATGTCGGACAGAATCAGATGATGTCTGCGCGCTACTACCGATTCAAAAAAACAGACGGGTATATTACGTCAGGAGGATCGGGAACCATGGGATTTGCGCTCCCTGCTGCAATGGGAGCAAAAATTGCAGCACCGGGTCGCGAAGTGGTTGCTATTGTTGGAGACGGCGGATTTCAGATGACTATTCAGGAACTCGGAACCATCATGCAGGAAAAGCTGCCGGTCAAAATTCTTATTTTAAACAATAATTATCTTGGCATGGTGCGCCAATGGCAGGAACTTTTTTTTGAGAAGAGGTATTCTTTTGTTGATATGAAAAATCCGGATTTTATACAGATTGCAAAAGGATTTTTTATTGATGGAGAGCGGATTAACGAAAGAAAAAATCTGAATGACGCAATGGAGAGGCTTTTGAAATCAAAAAAGCCGTATATTCTGGAAGTTGCCGTGGAAAATGAGCAGAATGTTTTCCCCATGATGCCGTCAGGCGCGGCAGTTAATGAAATGAGATTGGAATAAAATTATGAACATCATTACGGTTTTGTTTGAAAATAAGTTGGGGGTTATATACCGGATTGTGGATCTTTTTTTGAGAAAAAGAATTGCCATTGAAGCAATGCGTGTTGAAAAGCACGACGAAGCAATATCCAAAATGACGCTTGAAATTGAAGCGGACGAACAGTCTGCGGAAAAATTAAAAAAACAGATACGGAAAGTTATTGAAGTGACAGAGGTACTATAAATTTTTACCGACATTACTATTTTTTATTTCTCTATGGCACAGATGAATTTCGGAGGGGTTGAGGAAACTGTTATAACGCGTGAGGAATTCCCCTTAAAAAAAGCGCGGGAAGTTTTGAAAAACGATAGTATCGCGATGATCGGATACGGCGTACAGGGGCCGGCGCAAGCGCTGAATCTGCGGGATAACGGATTCAATGTAATCATCGGTCAAAGAAAACATTCAACATCATGGGATAAAGCAGTGCGGGACGGGTGGGTGGAAGGAAAAACATTATTTCCCATTGAAGAGGCGGCAAAAAAAGGAACGGTTGTCGCCTATCTTTTGTCGGATGCGGGACAGATAGAGTTATGGCCTGTTATAAAACCGCATTTGACAAAAGGAAAAGCGCTTTATTTTTCACACGGATTCGGAGTTACGTTTAGAGACCATACACATATTATTCCGCCAAAACATATTGACGTCATTATGGTTGCGCCAAAAGGAGCGGGGCGGACAGTGAGAAAGCATTTTCTTGAAGGAAAGGGAATTAACGCGAGTTTTGCGGTTGAACAGGATGTAACCGGAACGGCAAGAAATCGTGTTCTTGCAATGGGAATAGGAATAGGATCGGGATATTTGTTTGAGACGACATTCAAAAACGAGGTATATTCCGATTTGACCGGTGAGCGGGGGATACTTCTTGGCGCAATTGCAGGCGTGATGGAGGCGCAGTACGAACTGTTGAGAAAATACGGTCATTCTCCGTCGGAAGCTTTTAATGAGACCGTTGAAGAAGCAACACAAAGTTTGTACCCGATGATCGCAGATAAAGGAGTTGACTGGATGATTGCGAATTGTTCAACAACGGCCCAACGGGGAGCGCTGGACTGGAAGAATATCTTTAAAAAAGCAGTAGAGCCGGTATTTGAAGATTTGTATAAAAAAGTGAAAAGCGGAGAAGAGGCAAGGCGGGTCATTGCGGCAAACAGTAAAAAGAATTACCGCTTGCAATTGGATAAAGAATTGCATGCGATTAAAGATTCCGAAATGTGGAAGGCAGGAGCAAAGGTAAGGGGGTTGCGGCCGGAATAACCATATGTTTCACCTCATTGATTTCAAGACAAAACAGCCGGTTGCGCCCAAAGACTTTATTTTCATCGGAGACAATAATGAGCCGTGGGAAGTGTGCGTCAATATGCAGGAAGTCAAAGAAAAAATAGATAGTGATTACTACAAAAAGCCCGCCGATGCTGATGAAATATTTTCCTTTTCTCCCAACGCAGGATGATTCCCGCTTTGTTACGCTGTCTGAGGGTATAACGCCTTTGTTAAAAAGCAAATCAATCGGAAAAAGACTCGGCGTAAAACTGTATTTTAAATATGAAGCAGTCAATCCGACGGGTTCATTTAAAGACAGAGGCTCTGCGATTGAAGTGACGGTTGCAAAAGAATTGGGAGCAAAAGCAATCATTGTTGCCTCAACCGGCAATATGGCAGCATCTTGTGCCTGTTATGCCGCAGCGGCAGATATACCGTGTTTTGTCTTTGTTCCCGAAGGAACTCCGGTTGCAAAACTTGCGCAGGTTATTTCATACGGCGGAAAAATTGTTCAGGTAAAAGGAACATACAGCGATGCCGCACATCTTGCAAAAAACATCGCGCGCAAACTCGGTTTTTATCTTGCCGGTGATTATGCGTTTCGTACCGAGGGGCAAAAAACCGCAGCGTATGAAATCATTGAACAACTCCTGTACCATGTTCCCGATATGGTTGTTGTTCCCATGGGAGTCGGAACAAACATTGCCGCATACGGGAAAGGTTTTCTGGAATATAAAGAACTGGGATTTATTGAAAACATTCCGCAGTTGGTAGGCGTTGAAGCAGAGGGAGCAAATGCAATCGTACGGAGTTTTCGGAAAAAAACAACAGATATTACGGCGTTGAAAACAGCAGATACCATTGCATCTGCGATTGCGGTTGATTACCCGTGGGACGGCATAAAAGCTCTGGATGTTATTCGGAAATCAGGAGGGCAGGCGGTTTCGGTTTCCGATACTACCATTGTTGAAGCGCAGTATATGCTTGCAAGAGAAGAAGGGTTGTTTGTTGAAAGTTCTGCGGCATCTTCCTTGTCTGCTCTTTTTGAAATTGCAAAAAAACAGGATATAAAGGGGAAGAAAATCGTCTGTGTCTTGACAGGAAACGGATTAAAAGATCCTATGCCTATTATTAAAGCTGCGCTCAAACCACCGACTATCAACCCCGACGCGCATTCTTTTTTGGAATTATACAACAACAAATTTTTTGACAGGGATACTATTAATTTCAACGATTTTTAACATGAAGAACCGTGCGATCAACAAAGGAATTGAGGCAGTGCAGAAAAAAGGAAGCAGGGTTGTTGCCGAAGGGTACCATACTTTACCGCACGCATCTTTGATGATTGCCTCCGGCGTGATCAAAAAAGTATCGGATAGAAACAAGCCGTTTATTACGGTTGTCAATTCCCATACAACACATATCCCCGGCCACGCCCACCTTCAATATCTTGGGGAAATTCTCGTTGAAGCATTGAAAAAAAAAGGATTCAACGTATGGTACTGCAATATCGGTGGAGCGGTTGACGACGGTATTGCCATGGGGCACTTTGGTATGAAATATTCACTTCCTTCCCGGGAACTTATTACCGATCAGATTGAAACAGTTATCGGAGCGCATCCGTGCGATGCGTGGATCGGCATCGGCAACTGTGATAAAATCGTGCCGGGAATGTTAAACGCCATGGTGCGGTTGAATATTCCGTCGCTTTACGTAAGCGGCGGACCCATGCTTTCCGGTCAGGGGAATACCGATCTTATTACCGTTTTTGAAGGAGTGGGAAAATTTGCAGCGGGAACAATAACCGAAAGCAAATTGGTTGAAATTGCAAACAGCGCATGCCAGACCTGCGGCAGCTGTTCCGGCATGTTTACGGCAAATTCCATGAATTGCCTTGCAGAAGTAATCGGCTTGGCAATGCCGGGAAACGGTACGATTCCGGCTGCCGAGTGGATTGATAAAAACAAAGGGACATGGCGCATCAATCCGCAACGGATACAACTGGTAAAAAAAGCCGCCGATACGATTCTCCATATTTTGAAAAACAATATTCTTCCGTGCGACATTGTCACAAAAAAATCAATAGACAATGCGTTTATTCTTGATCTTGCCATGGGAGGGTCAACAAATACCGTATTGCATACGATTGCGCTTGCTATGGAGGCGGGAATTCCTTATCCGCTGAAACGGATTGACGAATTGGCAGAGCGCACGCCCAATGTCTGCAAAGTTTCACCTTCACGGCCCGATATCCATGTTGAAGATGTGAACCGCGTCGGCGGATTGCCGGCAATCCTGAAAGCAGTGCATACCGCGGGTAAATCACCACTTCATCTTGATGTGAAAACGTGCTTCGGGAGTTTGTCCTCGTATATAGGACAAGCACCTGATGCGGACGGAGATGTTATTCGTGTTGGAAAAAACGCATTTTCCCGGACCGGAGGACTGGCTGTTTTATATGGCAATATTGCGCCAAACGGATCTGTTGTAAAAATTGCGGGCATTGACGAAGACATGATGATGTTTGAAGGAAAGGCACGATGTTTTGATTCGCAGGAAAAGGCGCTTGAGGCAATTCTTCAAGGAAATATAAAAGACGGGGATGTTGTGGTAATACGGTATGAAGGACCAAAAGGAGGGCCGGGCATGCAGGAAATGTTATCTCCCACATCTGCTTTGAAAGGACGGGGAGTGCGGGCCGCGCTTATCACAGACGGCAGGTTTTCCGGCGGAACACGGGGATTGTGCATCGGGCATATTTCTCCCGAGGCGGCGTCAGGAGGGCCGATTGCCGCGATAAAAAACAATGACAGTATCCGCATTGATGCGCGGGAAAAAACTATCAATATTGTCGTATCAGATTGAGAATTAAAAAACCGGTTGAAAAAATTACCGGCATTTCAGCCGAAAGTAACCAGAGGATGGCTGGGACGGTATGTACAGCATGTTACTTCGGCAGATACCGGCGCGGTTATGGACGATATAAGTTCAAAGTTTAAAGTTCAAAGTTAAAAGTTATATATTTGTCATTCCCGCGCAGGCGGGAATCCATATAATATAAATCATATGAAAGCAAAAATCATATACTCAAACAGGGCGCCGGAGCCTTTGGGACCGTATTCGCAAGGAATTCAAGCGGGAAATTTCATTTTCTGTTCCGGTCAGATCGGATTGGATCCGAAAACCGGCGCTTTGGTTGAAGGTATTGAAGCACAGACAAAGCAGTCTCTTTCCAATCTTGCAGAAATTTTGAAAGCTGCAAATTCCGGCATGGAGAATGTTGTAAAAACAACAATCTACCTGAAAGATATTGCGGATTTTCCAAAGGTAAATGAATTGTATGGGGAAGTTTTTAAAAACAGCAAGCCGGCAAGGACTACGATGGAAGTTTCCAATCTTCCAAAAGGAGCTTTGATTGAGATTGATGCAATTGCAGAACTTAACAAGACGGTTTAATTTTTTTAAATTTTGGTAAAGGGTGGAGAGCTTTTGGGATACGTATTGTCCTGTTTTTTTCCTGGAAATTTTCAAGAATAGCAATGAGGATGCGTGGCGAGGCAAGAGCGGTATTGTTGTATGAAAAACAGTGTTCTGTTTTTCCGTCTTTGGTGCGGTATTTGATATTCAAACGTCTTGTCTGAAAATCTCCCATGATGGAATTGGACATTGTTTCGCCATACGCATTGCGCGACGGCATCCATGTTTCCGTATCGTATTTTTTCAACTGAGGTTCTCCCATATCGCCGGTTGACATAAGCATGACGCGGTAAGGAAGCTCCAATTCCTGCAGAATTTCTTCCGCATTGCTCTGCAG